>NZ_JAZDXA010000016.1:4551-105897 GCF_040170545.1 Sphingobium sp. MK2 | reverse complement strand
CCCCAGATCAGATCACCGCCTGGATCGCTCACTGGATTAGCGAAGGCTTCGCCGCGCTGGAGGAACAGATTGCCCGCCACGGCGGCGACTTCACCTTCGGCAATACACCCGGCCTCGCCGACTGTTTCCTGCTACCGCAACTCTATGGTGCCCATCGCTTTGGCGTCGATGTGCAGCCCTTCCCGCTGATCCGTGCGATCGGCACTCGCCTGTCGAGCCTCGCGTCCATCGCCCAGGCCCATCCCGACCGGCAGCCCGACGCCGACCGCGCTTAAAGCAGCCCCGCATCCTTATGCGCCAACCGCCGCCCGGTGATCAGCGTCTGGCCGATGAACAGGATGATCAGCAGGCCGCCCACCGCGCCGACGAAAATGTCGAAGCCCGACCAGCGGCCGAACAGGCCCGGCCCATAGCCAAGCGCCATCATCATGATGGTCAGGCCGATCAGCATCAGCCGCAATTCGGTCGGCCCGGCCGACAGATAGGAGAGTTTGAACTCGCCCAGCACGCGGGCGGAAAGATAGGCGTGGATCGACAACAGCAGATAACCCGCCAGGGCTACCATCGCCACGTCCATCGTGACGAAGGGGCTAAGCCCTATGCCAGCCAGGATCAGCAGCGTGACCAGACCGTCGCAGCTATGGTCGATGAAATAGCCATAGGATGGCCGCTCGATCCGCCGGAACCGCGCCAGGCTGCCATCCATCGAATCCCCGAACCATTGGACGACATAGCCAATAATGGCGAGGATCAGCCAGGCCGCACCCCAATTGCTGGCCACATAGCCGGCAAAGGTCATCACCGCGCCGATCACCCCGGCGAAGGTCAGGCGGTCGGGCGTGACCCAACTCGGCATCCGGCTGCATAGCCAGGTCAGCAGTCGTCGTTCGGCCTTGGCAAGAAAATTCTGTTGTATGCGGTCGAGCGCGCCGGGGCCACTCTGTAATGAGTCTGTCATATCGCCTTATCGGGCAACCCAGCGACAACGGCAATGCTCCTGTCGCATCGATCGACGCTCGGCCTGCCTCTATTCCGTCATCCGCGCGGCAATGCTGGCCGCATCAGCCTGCCAGTCGATGCCGTGCGCGCTCGTCCAGTCCGCATCATAATAGGTGCAGCCATAGCGATCGCCACTGTCGCACAGCAAGGTGACGATACTCCCCTGTTCACCGGCTCGCGCCATGTCATCGGCGATCTCCATGCAGACCCAGATATTGGTGCCGGTCGATCCGCCGACGCGACGGCCCAATATTCCGGCCAGCGCATGCATCGCGCCGATCGACTGCCCATCCTCCACCGCGATCATCCGGTCGATCACCGAGGGGATGAAGCTCGGCTCGACGCGGGGCCGCCCGATCCCCTCGATCCGCGCGGCGCAACCTTCGGGGAGGGTCGTGACCGACGGGTCGGCATGATGGCGGTGAAAGACCGAGTTGACGGGGTCGGCGACGCACAGGCGCGTCGCATGCCGTTCGTGGCGGATGAAGCGGCCGATCGTCGCCGATGTGCCGCCCGTCCCCGCGCCACAGACGATCCAGCTAGGGATGGGATATTCTTCCTGCGCCATTTGGGTGAAGATGCTCTGCGCGATATTATTATTACCGCGCCAATCGGTCGCCCGCTCGGCATAAGTGAACTGATCGAGATAATGGCCGCCCGTTTCGCGCGCCAGTCGTTGGGCGGTGGCATAGACGGTGCGGGGATCATCGACGGCATGGATCTCGCCGCCGTGAAAGCGGATCGCATCGAGCTTGGGCGCGGCGGTGGAGGCGGGCACCACGGCGATAAAGCGCAGCCCCAGCATCTTAGCGAAATAGGCTTCGGACACGGCGGTCGAGCCGGAGGAGGCCTCAATCACCGTCGTCCGCGGCCCGATCCATTCATTGCACAGCGCATAGAGGAACAGCGAGCGCGCAAGCCGATGCTTGAGGCTGCCGGTCGGGTGCGAGCTTTCATCTTTTAGATACAGGGTGATGCCGGGGTGTCGCGGCAAGGGCAGGCGGATAAGGTGGGTGTCGGCGGAACGGTTATAATCCGCCTCGATCCGCCGTATTGCTTCGGCCAGCCAGTCCCGCGACACCCCACCGCTCATGCGGCCAAGCCCAGCGCCCGCAGCAACGCGGCCGAATCCGGCTCGCGGCCCCGGAAGCCGACGAAATTGTCGAGCGCAGGCCGCGATCCGCCGCGCGCCAGCACATGGTCGCGGAACAGGCCACCCAAGGCAGCGCGGTCGGCGCGCTCATCCGCAAAGGCTTCGAAAGCATCGGCGGACAGGCGTTCGGCCCACAAATAGCTGTAATAGCCCGCCGCATAGCCGCCCGCGAAGATATGGCTGAAGCCATGGGCGAAGCGATGCCATTCCGGTGGATGGATGACGGCTACTTCCTGCCGTACCGCCTGCAGCACTTCCTGCGCCGAGGGACCATCAGCCTGCGCCGCCGCCAGATGCAGACGCAGATCGAACAGCGCGAACTCCACCTGCCGCAACAGCGCCAGCGCCCCCATGAAGCGGCGGGCTGCGAGCATCCGGCCGATCATCGCCTCGTCCAAAGGCGCGCCGCCCGTCTCATGCGCCGACACCCGGCGCAGCATGGCGGGTTCCCAGGCGAAATTCTCCAGAAACTGGCTCGGCAGTTCCACCGCATCCCATTCGACGCCCGATATGCCGCCGATCGAAGGCAGGTCCACCTGCGTCAGCAGATGATGCAGGCAATGCCCCATTTCGTGGAACAGCGTGACCATATCCGAATGGGTAAGATGCGCCGGACGGTCCGCGCCGCCGCTGGCGAAATTGCAGACCAGATAGGCGATCGGCATCTGCTCCCGGTCGGCTTCGCGCAGACGGGGACGGCACACATCCATCCACGCACCGCCCCGCTTGCCCGCACGAGCGAACATATCGCAATAGAGCGCGGCGACGGGCGCGTCCTCGCCCGCCCGGTGCAACGTGAAATAGCGCACATCGGGATGCCACACCGGCGCTTCGCCATCGGCGGCGCGGATTTCCAGTTCGAACAGGTCGGTGACCAAGGCGAACAATCCATCAAGCACGCGCGCCAGCGGCAGGTGCGCGCGGATTTCCGCTTCGTCCACCGCATGCACCGCGCGGCGCATATGCTCGGTCACATAGGCCACGTCCCATGGCTCGATGGTTGCGATGCCGAGATGATCGCGGGCGAAGGCGGTCAGTTCGGCCAGTTCCTCTTGCGCCCGCGGTCGCGCCCGCTGCGCCAGGTCGACGAGGAAAGCATCCACCTCAGCCCCATCGCGCGCCATCTTGGTCGACAGCGATAAAGCTACCGCATCACTATGGCCCAGCAAACGCGCGGCATCCTGCCGCAAGGCCAGCAATTGCGCGATCCGGTCGCCATTGTCGAACTGGCCCGCCTGCGGCCCCTGGTCGGAGGCGCGGGTGCCATAGGCTTCGTAGACGGTGCGGCGCAGGTCGCGATCCTGCGCAAAAGCGGTAATCGCGCGTACCGACGGCGCGTGAAGATCAACGAGCCAGCCTTCCAGCCCCTTCGCCTGCGCGGCGCGTGCCATCGCGTCTTGATCGCTTTGCGGCACACCCGCCAGGCGCGTGCCGTCGGTCAGGTGGAGCGTCCAGGCTTCGGTCGCATCCATCACCGCATTGGCGAACGCGGTCGCTAATCGCCCCTGTTCGACGCTGTTCGCGGCAAAGGCGGCGCGATCCTCCCCGTCGAGGCTGACGCCCGACAATTCGAAGCCGCGCAGCGTCAGCGCCAACGCGCGGGCTTGCGCGTCGTCCAATCCCTCGGTCGGGATCGCGGCGAGCGCGTCATAGAGCGGCCGGTCCTGTCCGACCTCGGCAAAATAGCTGTGGATCAGCGGCTCGGCTTCACCATGGGCGGCACGCAGTTCGGGGCTGTTGGTCACGCCGATCAGATGATCGACGGTGCCCCATATGCGCGAGAGGGCAGCGTCGGCGCTTTCCTTGGCCAGGAAGACGGCGGCAAAGCCAGACGCCTTGGCGCACTGGGCCATGGCGGCGCGATGGGTGGCGATCGCACTTTCCACGGCGGGCAGAACATGGTCGGGATGGATGGCGCCGAACTGAGGATGCAGGCGGCTGTCGAGCAGGGGATTGGCTTGGGTCATGCCCTTGCCCTTACACGGGACGGGGCATGACCGTAAAGCGCTCCATCGGTCAGAGGCGGGCGCCATGCCAGCGCAGATGATCCTCCATGAAGGTCGAGATGGTATAATAGCTATGATCATAGCCGGGCTGGAGCCGCAGCGTCAGCGGGATGCCCGCTGCCTTGCAAGCAGCGTCCAGCAGGTTGGGGCGAAGCTGTTCGGCAAGGAAGGGATCGGCCTCTCCCTGGTCCACCAACAGGTCGGCGATCCGTGCGCCATCCTCGATCAGCGCCACCGCATCATGATGACGCCAGGCCGCGCGATCATCGCCGAGATAGCCACCCAACGCCTTCCGGCCCCAAGGGACTTGCGAGGGTGCGACGATCGGGGCGAAGGCGGACACGGCCTTGAACCGATCGGGGAAGGTAAGCCCGATGGTCAGCGCGCCATGGCCGCCCATGGAATGGCCCATGATCGACTGGCGCGTCATGTCGGCGGGGAATGCCGCCGCAACCAGCGCGGGCAGTTCTTCGGTCACATAGGACCACATGCGATAATGGTGCGCGAAGGGCTGCTGCGTCGCATCGACATAGAAGCCCGCACCCAAGCCAAAATCATAGGCACCATCGGGATCATCGGCCACACCTTCGCCGCGCGGCGACGTATCGGGCGCGACGAAGATCAGGCCCAGTTCAGCGCAGAGGCGGCGATATTCGCCCTTTTCCGTGACATTGGCATGGGTGCAAGTCAGGCCCGACAGATACCAGACCACCGGCAATGTCGTGCCCTGCACATGCGGTGGCACATAGACCGAGAAGGTCATGTCCGTGCCGCATGTGGTGGAGGCATGGCGATAGACACCCTGCACCCCGCCAAAGGCGCGATTGGTTGAAACCGTCTCCATGCCGTCCATCCCTTTTATTCGCCGTCCGCGAAACAATAGGCGCAGATCTTGTTACCCGCCGGATCGCGCAGATAGGCGGCATAGGCTGTAGGCGTGAAGCTGCGGGGGCCAGGTGCGCCTTCGCAGGTGCCGCCATTGGCAAGGCCTGCTTCATGGAAGGCGCGGACTTGCGCGCGGGTGGCGGCGGCAAAGCCCAGCGTACCGCCATTGGCATGGCAGGCCGGTTCGCCATTGGCCGGGGTCAGCACCAGAAATTCGGGCGTGCCCTTGCCATAGAGAAATGCCTTGTCGCCCATCGCGCCCAGATTATCGATGCCGAGCGCGCCGAGGGCCGCGTCGTAAAAAGCCTTGGATGCGGCGATATCGTTGGCGCCAACGCAGGCATGGGTGAAAATGGACATAGGGTACTCCTCGCTCAAAATATCAGAAAATGACGACGCTGCGGATGCTTGTCCCAGCATGCATCAGGTCGAAGCCCTTGTTGATCTCTTCGAGGCTTAGGACATGGGTAATCATCGGGTCGATCTCGATCTTGCCATTCATATACCAGTCGACGATCTTTGGGACGTCCGTGCGGCCCTTCGCCCCGCCAAAGGCGCTGCCCTGCCAGACCCGGCCGGTCACCAACTGGAACGGACGGGTGCTGATTTCCTTGCCCGCTTCCGCGACGCCGATGACGGTCGACACACCCCAACCGCGATGGCATGCCTCCAGCGCCTGGCGCATGACTGTCGTGTTGCCGGTGCAGTCGAACGTATGGTCCGCCCCGCCGTCGGTCAGGGCCACCAGATGCTGGACGATATCGCCCTCAATCTCCTTGGGGTTGACGAAATGGGTCATGCCAAAGCGCTTGCCCCATGCCTCCCGGTCGGGATTGATATCGACGCCGATGATCTTGTCGGCCCCCACCATACGCGCGCCCTGCAGCACGTTCAGGCCGATGCCACCCAGGCCGAAGACGATGACGTTGTCGCCCACGCGAACCTTGGCGGTGTTAACTACCGCGCCGACGCCCGTCGTGACACCGCAGCCGATATAACAGCTCTTGTCGAACGGTGCATCCTCGCGGATCTTGGCGACCGCAATCTCCGGCAGAACGGTGAAGTTGGAAAAGGTCGAACAGCCCATATAATGGTAGATGGGCTGGCCCTTGTAGGAAAAGCGGGTCGTGCCGTCGGGCATCAGCCCTTTGCCCTGCGTCGCGCGGATCGCTGTACACAGGTTGGTCTTGCCCGACAGGCAGCTTTTGCATTGGCGGCATTCAGGGGTGTAGAGCGGGATGACATGGTCGCCCGGCTTGACGCTGGTGACGCCCGCACCGACTTCGCGCACGATGCCCGCGCCTTCATGGCCCAGCACGGACGGGAAGATGCCCTCGCTATCGAAGCCATCGAGCGTATAGGCGTCGGTATGGCAGATGCCCGTCGCCATGATTTCCACCAGCACCTCGCCCGCCTTCGGCCCTTCCAGATCGAGTTCGACGATTTCAAGCGGCTGCTTGGCTTCAAAAGCGACGGCGGCGCGGGTCTTCATATGGCACTCCCTATCCAGTTGGCGGCCTTCTAGCGCCCGGCAACGGATGTGATAAAGACGTGTTTTGGCAAAAGTTTACAACCCTATGGTTATAATGACGGATAGATGGTCGGGGATCGACGAATTTGTGGCAGTAGCGAATGCCAGCTCCTTTTCCGGCGCGGCGGCAAAGCTCGGCTGTTCCGTAACCCATTGCAGTCGCGCCGTTGCGCGATTGGAGAAGCGGCTCGACGCACCGCTGTTCCACCGTACCACGCGGCGAGTGACGCTGACCGATACCGGCCGGACCTTCCTGAACCATTGCGAACGGTTGATCGCGGACCGGGAAGAAGCAATCACCTCGGTTAGCGCAACAGGCGAACCACAAGGGCAGTTGCGCATCACCTGTTCGACGGCTCTTGGCGAATTATTCGTCGCGCCGATCGTCAGCCGCTACGCCGCCGCCTATCCAAAGCTCAGTATCACGATGGAACTGACCAATCGCCTCGTCGATCTGGTGGCGGACGGTTTCGATCTGGCCATCCGAACCGGCGAAATGGCGGATTCGCAGATGATCCGCACGCGCATAGCGTCGCGCTCGCTCTGCACCTGCGCTGCGCCTGGCTATCTCGACGCGGTCGGCCGACCCAGGACGGTCGAAGATCTGGACGCCCATCAATGTCTGTTGGGATCGGCAACGACTTGGCACTTCTGCGAAGAGGGCCGCGATCGGCTCCATCGCCCCACCGGACGATTGCAGATCAATAGTGGTCGGGCAATATTGGACGCCGCAGTCCAGGGTATGGGGATCTGCCAATTGCCCGAATTTTACGTGCTGCCCCATTTGCGAAGCGGGGCGCTGCAATTGGTGTTGGCCGATATTCGGCCGCGGGATGAAGCCATTTGGGCGGTCTATCCCCAACGTCGGCATCTCTCGCCCAAGGTCACGGCCTTGGTCGCGCTGCTGCGGCGTGAACTGCCGCCCGCGTTGAACGCGGGTTAGTGGCTGTTGGGTGCGGGTCGCTTCACCTTCTTGAGCTGGCGGATGCCGAGCCAGACGGCCAGTATGATGGCGGGGATCAACGCGATGTCGATCCAGCCGGGCAGATGCGCGCCCTGATGCTCCAGCGCTTCCTTGAGATAATGCCACAGCCCCAGCGTATAATAGCTGACCGCCACCACCGACAGCCCTTCGACCGTATGCTGCAAGCGCAGTTGCAGCCCGGTGCGCCGATCCATCGATGCCAGCAGATCGCGGTTGCGCCGGGCAAGCGCGGTGTCGACTCGCGTGCGCAGCATCGCGCTGGTCCAGGCGGTGCGTTGCGACAGATCCTCCAGCCGCCGGGTGAAGGCGTCGCAGGTGCGCATCGCAGGGAGCAGCCGCCGTTCGGTGAAATCATCGAGCGAGCCATAGCCCCGCACTGGGGCTACCTCCAGGGCGCGGATGCGGTCGCGGCAGATGGCGGCATAGGCCTGCGTCGCGCTCATGCGATAGCGGGTGCGCGCGACGATCTGCGCCAGTTCGGCCGCCAGCGCAGACAGCGCCTCCAGCACCGCATCGGCGTCGGCATCCGGCTCGGCGACGCGGCCGGTGATGGCGGTCAATCGCTGTTCGAGGCCAGTGAGCAGCGGGGTTGCGGCCTGCGCTTCGGGAAGGCCGAGCAGAGCGATCTTGCGATAATTGCCCAATTCCTGCAGCCGCTGGACCAGTTGCGCTAATTCCGCCCCCTGCAATCCCTTATCCTGAACGAGCAGGCGGCCAAAGCCATCGGCATGGAGGCGAAAGTCGCTCCAGATGCGCGCCTGGCCATCGGCGACATCGGAGATGATGAGGTCGTCCTGAGCAAAATGGGTGGCGATGGTCGCCCCATCAGGCGCATCGGCGATCACCGCAATCTGGGTCGAGCGGATCACCCGGCCGGGCAGCGCGCCGATCCACAGGGCGGCCTGCGCGAAGGGGGAGAGGTCGAAGAGCGACCCGCCACCGGCGGCCAGGAAGCTGTAGGTCATGAACTCGCTATGCCGTTCCCAGGTGAAACCGAGCGTACCGATCCGGCAATTGAGGAAACGGACGGTCGGATCGAACGGCACATCATGGGGAGCGAGCAAGCTGCGCATGATCGTCAGGCTGTCGTCGACGTCCGCGTCGTCGACCAGCAGCACGAACTGCACGACCCGCGCGGGCGCCTGGAGCCGGGGCATCTTGCGGACATGCATTTCCCGCGAGAGCGAACCGCGCAGCGGGTGGCTGCGCGCATGCAGGGCCGCAAATGGATCGCCACTATCGTTCATTGCACCTGCCCCCTGCTTCGACCGCTATTAAGTCAGACAAAAGCGCGATGCGCAAGATCGGCAAGGGTCAGCCTTCCTCGTATAGTTCCAGAGGCAGACCGTCCGGGTCGCTGAAGAAGGTGAAGCGCTGCCCTGTATATTCGTCCACGCGGATCGGCTCGCACGTCACGTCATGCGTCGCGAGGCGCGCGACTTCGGCGTCGATGTCGCCCACTATGAAAGAGAGGTGGCGCAGGCCGCAAGCTTCGGGGCGGGAAGGGCGGGGCGGCGGCGCGGGGAAGGAGAAGAGTTCGATCCGCGCATTGCCCGCATCGAGATCGCACTTCCAGCTATCGCGCGCTTCGCGATAGACCTCATGCAGCACCGGCAGGCCCAGCACCTCGACATAGAAACGGCGCGAGCGCGCATAGTCCGACCCGATGATCGCGATATGATGAACGCCGTTCAGCATGGCGCTTATTTCTCGATCTGGCTGACGTCGCGCACCGCGCCCTTGGCGGCGTTGGTCGTCATCGCGGCATAGGCGCGCAAGGCCGGGGACACGGCGCGCTTGCGGCCAAAGGGCTTCCAGGCCTTGACGCCCATCTTCTCCATTTCCGCGCGACGTTCGGCCAGCACGGCGTCGTCCAGGTCCAGCTTGATGACGCGGTTGGGAATATCGATGACGATCGGGTCGCCGGTCTGGACGAGGGCGATCAGCCCGCCTTCAGCGGCTTCCGGCGAGACATGGCCGATCGACAGGCCCGAAGTGCCACCTGAAAAGCGCCCATCGGTGATGAGCGCGCATTCCTTGCCCAGCCCCTTGGATTTCAGATAGCTAGTCGGATAGAGCATTTCCTGCATGCCGGGGCCGCCCTTTGGCCCTTCATAGCGGATGACGACGACGTCGCCAGCCTTGACCTCATTGCCGAGAATTCCGACGACCGAGGCATCCTGGCTTTCATAGACGCGCGCGGTGCCGTGGAAGGTCAGGATCGAGTCATCGACGCCTGCGGTCTTGACGATACAGCCTTCGGGCGCGAGGTTGCCGTAGAGAACCGCGAGGCCGCCGTCCTTGGAGAAGGGATGCTCCGCCGAGCGGATCACGCCCTTTTCGCGGTCGGTGTCGAGTTCCTCCCAACGCGCCGACTGGCTGAACGCAGTCTGGGTGGGGACGCCACCGGGGGCCGCGCGGAAGAAGTTGCGCACTTCCTCGCTATTGGTGCGGCCAATGTCCCAGCGGGCGAGCGCCGCCGCCATGGTCGGGGCGTGGACGGTGGGGAGCGACGTATCGACCAGCCCGGCGCGTTCCAGTTCGCCCAGGATCGCCATGATGCCGCCCGCGCGATGGACATCCTCCATATGCACGTCCTGCTTGGCGGGCGCGACCTTGCACAGGCAGGGGACGCGGCGCGACAGGCGGTCGATATCGGCCATGGTGAAATCGACCCCGCCTTCATGCGCGGCGGCGAGGAGGTGAAGAACGGTGTTGGTGGAGCCGCCCATGGCGATGTCGAGGCTCATCGCATTTTCGAACGCGGCGAAGCTGGCGATGGTACGGGGCAGGGCGCTTTTGTCGTCCTGCTCATAATAGCGCTTGGCGAGATCGACGATGACATGCCCCGCCTCGCGGAACAGCCGCTCGCGATCCGAATGGGTGGCGAGCGTCGAACCATTGCCCGGCAGCGAGAGGCCCAGCGCTTCGGTCAGGCAGTTCATCGAATTGGCGGTGAACATGCCCGAACAACTGCCGCAGGTGGGGCAGGCGGAGCGTTCGATGGTCTGGACTTCCTCGTCGGTATAGCTTTCGTCGGCGGCGACGACCATCGCGTCGACCAGGTCGAGCGCGACCTCCTTGCCGCGCATCACGACCTTGCCCGCTTCCATCGGGCCGCCGGATACGAACACGGCGGGGATGTTGAGGCGCATCGCGGCCATCAACATGCCGGGCGTGATCTTGTCGCAATTGGAGATGCAGACCATCGCGTCGGCACAATGGGCATTAACCATATATTCGACGCTGTCGGCGATCAGGTCGCGGCTGGGCAGCGAATAGAGCATCCCGCCATGGCCCATGGCGATGCCGTCATCGACTGCGATGGTGTTGAATTCCTTGGCGACGCCGCCCGCCGCCTCGATCTCGCGTGCGACGAGCTGGCCCAAGTCCTTGAGGTGGACATGGCCGGGTACGAACTGGGTGAAGCTGTTGACCACAGCGATGATCGGCTTGCCGAAATCCTCGTCCTTCATCCCCGTCGCGCGCCACAGGCCGCGCGCGCCCGCCATGTTGCGGCCGTGGGTGGTGGTGCGTGAACGATAGGCAGGCATGATGGCGGTCCTTCAGGGCTTTGAGGCGGCCCCTCTACAGCGCAGGGGCCAGCTTTGGAACAAATTATTCCTTTTGGCTGCCCTGCACGCCATTTTCTTACGCCGCTGCGCCGCTCCCCTGGAGCAGGGCCATGCGCAGGCATTGGCAGACGATCTCGTCGCGCTGGTTGCGCAGGCGGTGGGTGAAGGTGACGATGCCTGCGCCGGGTCGCGATTTGCTGGGCTTGAGGTCCGTCACTTCGGATTCGCAGCGCAGCGTGTCGCCGATGAAGACGGGCTTTGGCATCACCAACTTGTCATAACCAAGGTTCGCGACCAGCGTGCCCAGCGTCGTGTCGCCCACCGACAGCCCGATCATCAGCGCGAAGGTGAAGGTGCCGTTGACGAGGATCTGGCCGAACTCGCTGGCCTTGGCGAACTCGGCGTCGAGATGCAGCGGCTGGGGATTATGCGTCATCGTCGTGAACAGGAGATTGTCGGTCTCCGTCACCGTGCGGCGGATATCATGGGTGATCGTGTCGCCGATGGTCCACTGATCGTAAAAGCGCCCGGCCATGTTTTTCCCTTAACTTCGCATATTTCCCGCAGTTTTTGACATTATATGCCACGCTGGGGACTGAATATTTCAAACAGCGGCGACGGTCCGCATCATAGCCCGAAAGGCGGGATGTAGGACAGCGGCTAAGCAGCTTTGGCGATCTTGGCCAACAACACACCCTCGCTCACCTGTCCGCCCTCGGCGGCGTTCAGTTCGGCAACGGTGCCATCGAACGGGGCGATGAGGCTATGTTCCATCTTCATGGCTTCGAGTGTCAGGAGCTTCTGGCCCTTGACCACCGCGTCGCCCACCGCGACCGCGACCGCGATGATGCGGCCGGGCATGGGAGAGAGGATCGCGCCGTCAGAGGCGACGGCGCCTCCCAAGGATGACGCGCGCATCGGCTCGATCCGCCAGGTTTGTCCGCTATCGGTCAGCCAGGATGAAGATGGATCGTCTTTTTGCCCGGCGAGCGCATGCTGATCGACATAGTCGTGGATCGGCATATGGACGGGAACCGGCTGCCCATTGACCGAGAGCATGATGTCCTGCTGCGGCGGTGCGTTCAGTCTGAACCCCGCCAGCGCCTGACGCGCATAGCGCTGCGCTGCATCGGATAGGGCTTCGTCCGATGGCATAAGCGGAGGAATAAGCGTTTCGCCCGCCCGTTCGATGAGGCCGGTATCCATCGTTCCCGCAATGAAATCAGGATGGTCGAGCGCGTTGATCAGAAATGCGGCATTGGTTCGCACCGGCCAAATGACGCTGCCGTTGAGCGCATAGGCCAGAATTTCCCGTGCCTCTTCCCGGTCCCGCCCGTGCGAGATCATCTTGGCGATCATCGGGTCATAATAAGGTGAAATCGTCGCGCCTTGATCGACGCCCTTTTCGATCCGCACATTGGCGTCGAGTTCGAATTGTTCCAGCGTTCCGATCGACGGCAGAAAGCCTTTGGCTGGATCTTCCGCATAGAGCCGTGCTTCGATTGCGTGACCGTTGATCGATAGTTCATGCTGCTTTTTGGGCAAGGGTTCGCCCGATGCCACGCGGAGCTGCCATTCGACCAGATCGACGCCGGTGATTTCCTCGGTCACCGGATGTTCGACCTGAAGCCGAGTGTTCATTTCCATGAACCAGACGCGATCCGGCTTGATATAGCCTGCTGATCCATCGGCGATAAACTCGATCGTGCCCGCGCCGACATAATCGACCGCCTTCGCCGCCCGGACGGCCGCCGCGCAAATGACGGCGCGGGTTGACTCCGTCATGCCGGGCGCGGGGGCTTCCTCGATCACCTTCTGGTGGCGGCGCTGGAGCGAGCAGTCGCGTTCGAACAGGTGGACGACATTGCCATGGGTGTCGCCGAACACCTGCACCTCGATATGGCGCGGGTTGGTGACCCATTTTTCGAGCAGGACATGATCGTTGCCGAAGCTGGACGCGGCCTCGCGCTGGCAGGAGGCGAGCGCGTCGGCGAAGTCTTGCGCGGCATCGACCTTGCGCATCCCCTTGCCGCCGCCGCCCGCTACGGCCTTGATGAGGACGGGGTAGCCGATGGCGTCAGCCTGCGCCGCGAGATGGGCGGGCGACTGGTCCGCGCCGAGATAGCCGGGCGTGGTGGGGACGCCCGCATCCTGCATCAATTGCTTGGCGGCGTCTTTCAGGCCCATGGCGGTGATGGAGGACGGGTTGGGGCCAACCCAGATGAGGCCTGCGTCGATGACGGCCTGGGCGAACTCGGCATTTTCAGACAGGAAGCCGTAGCCGGGGTGGATCGCCTGCGCGCCGGTTTGCTGGGCGGCGGCGATGATGCGGTCGCCCATAAGGTAGGATTCGCGCGCCGGGGACGGGCCGATATGGACGGCTTCGTCAGCGGAGCGGACGTGGAGGGCGTTCGCGTCGGCGTCGGAATAGACGGCGACGGTGCGGATGCCGATGGCGCGCGCGGTGCGGATGATGCGGCAGGCGATTTCGCCGCGATTGGCGATGAGGAGGGATTTAAGCACAGGGATCTCCCAATCCGTCATGCTGAACTTGTTTCAGCATCCATTTGGCGGCAGGCTCGGTGCTGCGATGGAAAAGCAACCGCGCGTCTATATTCTGAGTAGCGCGTCCTACGGGACGCTTTACATCGGTGTGACATCCGACCTGATCGAGAGCGATAATCCGCATTGGGCGGACCTTGCGCCGTCGATCGGGCTTCCGCCTTTGCGGCCCGATGGATGCTGAAACAAGTTCAGCATGGCGAAAGTGCTGAGCAAATTGGTGTGCCAGAAACGAGGCTTGCGCGCCTCCACCACCCTTCGGGCTGTCCCCCTCCCCGTTCCGGGGAGGTATGGCGTTGTCCTCGGTGCCCACCCCCATCACATCCGAAACACGCCGAATTGCGCCCGGTCCGGCACCGGCGCATTCAACGCTGCGGCAAATGCCAACCCCAGCACGTCCCGCGTTTGCGCCGGGTCGATGACGCCATCGTCCCACAGGCGGGCGGTGGCGTAATAGGGGTTGCCTTCTTCCTCATATTTCTGGCGGACGGGGGCTTTGAAGGCTTCGGCTTCCTCCGGCGTCCATTTGGCTGCATCGCGGTGGACGGTGGCGAGCACGGACGCGGCCTGTTCGCCGCCCATCACGCTTATGCGGGCGTTGGGCCAGGTGAAGAGGAAGCGGGGTTGGTAGGCGCGGCCGCACATGCCGTAATTGCCCGCGCCGAAACTGCCGCCGATCAGGACGGTGATTTTGGGCACCTGCGCGGTGGCGACGGCGGTGACGAGTTTGGCGCCGTGCTTGGCGATCCCCTCCGCCTCATATTTGCCGCCGACCATGAAGCCGGAGATATTCTGGAGGAACAGAAGTGGTATGCGGCGCTGGCAGGCGAGTTCGATGAAATGCGCGCCCTTTTGCGCGCTTTCGCTGAATAGCACGCCATTGTTTGCCAGGATGGCAACGGGCATGCCCCAGATATGGGCGAAGCCGCAGACGAGCGTGGTGCCGTACAGCGCCTTGAATTCGTGAAACTCGCTGCCGTCGACGATGCGCGCGACGATTTCGCGCACGTCATAGGGCGCGCGGACATCGTCGGGGATAATGCCATAGAGGTCGCTCGCATCATATTTGGGCGGGCGCGGTTCGCGCAGGTTCAGGTCCGGCGTGCGATCGGGTTGCAGGGTCGAGACGATGTCGCGGACGATGGTCAGCGCATGATCGTCGCTGTCGGCGACATGATCGACCACGCCCGACTTGCGGCCATGCAGGTCGCCGCCGCCCAGATCTTCGGCCGTGATGACTTCGCCGGTTGCTGCCTGCACCAGCGGCGGGCCGGCCAGGAAGATTGTGGCCTGGTTGCGGACGATGACGGTCTCGTCGGACATGGCGGGGACATAGGCGCCGCCCGCCGTGCAACTGCCCATGACGCAGGCGATCTGGGGGATGCCCTGCGCCGACAGGTTGGCCTGATTATAGAAGATGCGGCCGAAATGGTCGCGGTCGGGGAACACTTCCGCCTGATTGGGAAGGTTCGCGCCGCCGCTATCGACCAGATAGATGCAGGGCAGGCGGTTTTCGAGCGCGATTTCCTGCGCGCGCAGATGCTTTTTCACGGTGACGGGATAATAGGTGCCGCCCTTTACCGTGGCGTCGTTGCAGCCGATCATGACCTGACGACCGGCGACGCGGCCGATGCCTGCGATCAGGCCTGCGCCGGGGACTTCGTCGCCATAGAGACCGTTGGCGGCAAGCTGGCCGATTTCCAGGAAGGGCGAGCCGGGATCGAGCAGGCGCTCGACGCGGTCGCGGGGCAGGAGTTTGCCGCGCGCGGTGTGCTTGTCGCGCGCGCTGGCGGACCCGCCTTGTGCTGCTGCGGCGACCTTGGTGCGCAATTCTTCAGCCAAGGCGCGGTTGTACGCGACATTGGCGCGGAAGGCTTCGCTATCGCGCAGGATTTTGGTGTCGAGGATGGGAGCGGTCATGCGCCGATAACCTCGCGGCCGATCAACATGCGGCGGATTTCGTTGGTGCCAGCGCCGATGTCGAGCAGCTTGGCATCGCGCAGATAGCGTTCGACCGGCCAGTCCTTGGTATAGCCCGCGCCGCCCAAGGCCTGCACCGCTTCCAGCGCGACCTTCACCGCATTTTCCGATGCCAGCAGGATCGCGCCCGCCGCGTCGAAGCGGGTGGTGCGCCCTGCGTCGCAGGCCTTGGCAACCGCATAGACATAGGCGCGCGCACTGTTGAGCGCGACATACATGTCGGCGATCTTGGCCTGCATCAGTTGGAAGGCACCAATGGGTTTGCCAAATTGCTTGCGGTCGCGGACATAGGGGAGGACGGTGTCGAGGCAGGCCTGCATGATGCCCAACTGTATGCCCGCCAGCACGGTGCGCTCATAATCCAGGCCGGACATCAAGATGCCGACGCCGCCATTGAGCGCGCCCATGATATTCTCTTCCGGCACTTCGCAATCGTCGAAGATCAGTTCGGCGGTCGGGCTGCCGCGCATGCCCATCTTGTCGATCTTCTGGCCGATGGAAAAGCCCTTCATCCCCTTTTCGATGAGGAAGGTCGTGAGGCCTTGGCTGCCTTCGCCGGTGCGGGCGTAGACGACCAGCGTGTCGGCATAGGGGGCGTTGGTGATCCAGAACTTGGTGCCGTTGAGGATATAGCGATCGCCGCGTTTTTCCGCCTTCAGCGTCATCGACACGACGTCCGAGCCAGCGCCCGCTTCGGACATGGCAAGGCTGCCGACATGCTCGCCGGAGATCAGCTTGGGGAGATATTTCGCCTTTTGCGCGTCGCTGCCCCAGCGGCGGATCTGGTTGACGCAGAGGTTGGAGTGGGCACCATAGGACAGGCCGATGGACGCGGAGGCGCGCGCGACTTCCTCTTGCGCCACGACATGGTCGAGATAGCCGAGGCCAAGGCCGCCCCATTCTTCCTCGACCGTGATGCCGTGCAGGCCAAGCGCGCCCATTTGCGGCCACAGGGCGCGGGGGAACCAGTCCTTGGCGTCGATTTCCGCGGCCAGCGGCGCGATCTTGTCAGCGGCGAAGCGCGCCGTGCTTTCGCGGATCATGTCGGCGGTTTCACCCAGGGCGAAATCGAAATTGCTCATTGACCTCTCCTATTTGCACCAAGACTAACGGAACCAGCCGCCAATTCAAAATTGAAAGAATTGGCATAGTGTCATAGATGACGTCTATGATCGAACGCTATCAGCTCCGCTATTTCCTCGCCGTGGTCGACCATGGCAATTTTTCGCGCGCGGCGGGGCATTGCAATGTGGCGCAGCCGACGCTGTCGGTGGGGATTGCCAAGCTGGAGCGGGCGCTGGGTGGGCCGTTGTTCCTGCGGTCCGGGCATCGGGTGGAGCTGACGCAGGCGGGATCGCGCCTGCTGGCCCATGCGCGACGGATCGAGGGCGAGTTCAACCTGGCGCAGCAGGTGTTGGCGGGCGCGGCGCAGGGACCGTTGACGCGGATGGGGGTGATCCGCAGCCTGCCCGGTGCGACCATAGCGGCGATCACGCGCGCGGCGCGCGGCATCGACCCCGATGCACGGTTGGAGCTGGTGGAAGGGACCGAACGCGAATTGCTGGGCCATGTTGCGCGCGGGCGGATCGACTGTGCGCTGACGTTGGTGGGACGGGGCAGCGACCGCTTTCTGGAAGAGCCGTTGCGCGAGGAAGGCTATGCGCTGGCCGTTCCGCTGGACCACGCAGCCGCCGGGCAGGCATCGGTCGCGGCCGAGACGCTGAACGAGGATGTGATGATCGTGCGCCGCCATTGCGAGGCGCTGTCGGATACGAGCCGCTTCTTCACCGAACGCGGCGTGCGGCCGCATTTCGCCTATCGGTCGGTCAATGACGAACGGGTGATGCAGATGGTGGCGGCGGGGGTGGGGATCACGCTGATGCCGACCAGCTATGCTGCGCCCGACGTGGCCCGGCCCCGGCTCGCGGGGTTCGACCAGACGCGCACCATCGGGCTGCTCTATGCCACGACGTCCGAAACGCTGGCAGCGTCGCCCCCGCCGATCGTGGCTGCAGCGCGTGGCGTGTTGGCGGACTGATCAGGCGCGCGGGGCGAGGCCGCCGATCAATATGTCAACCATCGCGTCGGCGATTTCGCTGGGGGACAATAGCCCGTCCGGCGCATGCCAACGGCCCGGCCAGTTGAGCGCACCCGCCAGCGTGAAGGCCGTCATCCGCACATCGACCGGCGCGATCGAGCCATCGGCGATCCCGTCCTCAATCAGCGCCCGGATCGACAGGTCGATCGCCCGCTTGCGCGCCCGAAACAGCGCTGCGCCTTCGGGAGAGAGAAATTCGTCGCCAGTGCGTACCACGCATCGACCGAAATCGTCCATCATCACCAGGGCATAGCTGCGCAGGACGCTGCGCAGTCGGGCAAGGCCATCGCCGGGTTGCGCGCGGGCGGTGTCGGCAGCGGCGCTGAGCAATTCCAGCCCGCGCGTCACGCATTCGATCAGCACCTGCTCCTTATTGCCCAGATAATGATAGATGGTCGGCTTGCTGATCCCCAGGCTCGCGGCGACGTCATCGAGCGAGGTTGCGTGGAAACCGCGCGCGTTGAACATCCGCACCGCCGCGCGCAGCACGGCTTCGCGCTTTTCCTCGCGGTCACGCTCGCGCTCTTCGCGCGATCGGAAGGGGGAGGGGGCGGCAGAAGCGAGACGGGGTGCCATATTATCCTTGGGTCTGATCGACTGTCTGTTCCGCATCCTCCCCTGAAGTGGGAGGGGACCGTCGGCGTAGCCGATGGTGGAGGGGTGTCACCCTATCGAGAGCTTGACACCCCTCCGTCAGGGCTGCGCCCTGCCACCTCCCCCGCCGGGGGAGGATGTGGAATTACGGACCGTCTTGACAAGAAACCTGCGGATAATCAATATACCGATGAGTATATAGAAGACGAATGGGTTTTGTGCTGAATGCCATCTGGGCGGCCATTCGCGATAGGACGTTGCTATAACCTGTCGTGGTGGGTGGGGGTGCCGGATTTGCGAGAGCATATCGGATATCCAGTGAACGTCATGGCGCGCGGCCTTTGAGAGGAATTGATATGCAGAACGATCCGGTAGTTATCGCCAGCTATGCGCGCACACCCATGGGCGGTTTTCAAGGGGCATTGTCTGCGCTCAAGGCTACCGACCTCGGTGCGGCCGCCGTCAAGGCGGCGGTCGAGCGCGCGGGCGTGTCCGTCGATGCGGTCGATCGCATCTATATGGGTTGCGTGCTGCCTGCGGGCCTGGGGCAGGCGCCGGCGCGGCAGGCGGCTTTGGGTGCAGGTCTTGGCCTCAATACGGAAGCTACCACCGTCAACAAAATGTGCGGTTCTGGGATGCAGGCCGCGATCATGGCGCATGAAGCGCTGGCGTCGGGCGCAGTCGATGTGGTGATCGCGGGCGGCATGGAGAGCATGACCAATGCCCCCTATGCCCTGCCCAAGCATCGTGGCGGCGCGCGGATTGGCCATGACCGGATCATCGACACGATGATGATGGACGGGCTGGAAGATGCCTATGAGCCGGGCAAGGCGATGGGTGTGTTCGCCGAGGAAGCCGTGCGTGACTATCAGTTCACGCGGCAGGATCAGGATGGTTATGCCATCCGCTCGCTCGAACGCGCCAATGCGGCGATCGGCAGCGGCGCTTTCGTGCGTGAGATTACGCCGGTGACAGTCAAGGGCCGGGGCGGCGACACGATCGTCGACACCGACGAACAGCCGGGCAAGGCACGGCCGGACAAGATTCCCGGCCTCAAGCCCGCCTTCGTCAAGGATGGCACGATCACGGCGGCCAACGCCTCGTCCATTTCCGATGGCGCAGCCGCGCTGGTGATGACGCGCCAGAGCGTCGCGGACAAGCAGGGGATGAAGGTCGTCGCCCGTGTGGTCGCGACCGCCGGGCACGCCCATGAGCCATCGAAATTCACCACGGCCCCGGTTCCGGCGATGCGCAAGCTGCTGGAAAAGGCAGGCTGGTCGGTGGACGATGTCGATCTATTCGAGGTCAACGAAGCCTTTGCCGTCGTCGCGATGATCGCCGCCAAGGAATTGGGCATTCCGGCGGAGAAGCTGAACGTCAATGGTGGCGCGACCGCGCTTGGCCATCCGATCGGCGCATCGGGCGCGCGCATCGTTGCGACGTTGATCGGCGCGCTGGAAACGCGCGGGCTGAAGCGCGGCGTTGCCAGCCTGTGCATCGGCGGTGGCGAAGCGACGGCGATGGCGATCGAGCTGGTCTGATAGTTTAGGGGTTGGATGTTATGGATATCAAGGGTTTGGCGGCCATTGTCACGGGCGGCGCTTCGGGGCTTGGCCGGGCGACCGCGACGATGCTGGCGGCGCATGGCGCGAAGGTTGCGATCTTCGACCTGAACGAAGAAGCGGGCCAAGCGGTCGCGGCGGAACTGGGCGGGGTCTATGTGTCGGTCAATGTCGCCGATGATGCCAGCGTCGCCGCCGGTCTGGACACGGCGCAAGCCACGCATGGCGTCGCGCGCATCCTGGTCAACTGCGCGGGGATCGCGCCTGCGGTCAAGACGGTCGGCAAGGAGAACATACCGCATCCGCTCGATACGTTTGCGAAGACAGTGACCGTCAACCTGATCGGCACCTTCAATGTCATCTCCAAATTTTCCGCACGGCTGGCCGCTGCGGAAGAGATTGACGGCGAGCGCGGCGTCATCGTCAACACCGCATCAGTGGCGGCCTATGACGGGCAGATCGGGCAGGCCGCCTATAGCGCGTCGAAGGGCGGCGTCGTCGGCATGACCCTGCCGATCGCGCGCGATCTGGCGCAGCATAAGATCCGTGTCATGACGATCGCGCCGGGTATTTTCCTGACGCCGATGCTCGAAGCCTTCCCGCAGCATGTGCAGGACGCGCTGGGCGCGCAGGTGCCGCATCCCAGTCGCCTGGGCAAACCGGCCGAATATGCGCAACTGGTGGAGTCCATCATCCGCAACCCGATGCTGAACGGCGAAGTCATCCGACTGGACGGCGCAATCCGCATGGCGCCGCGCTGATGGACGGGATCGCCTTTTCGGTCGAGGATGGCATCGGGCGGATCACGCTCGATCGGCCGGAGGCGGGCAATGCCATCACCCTGCCGCTGGCGCGCGCGTTGCTGGCAGCGGCGATCCGCTGCCAGACCGACGCGGCGATCCGCTGTATCGTCCTGACCGGCAATGGGCGGCTATTCTGCGCAGGCGGCGATGTGCAATTGCTGGCAGGCGCTGGCGACAAGCGATCGGAAGTGCTGAGCGAGTTGATCGCGACCTTTCATGCCGCCGTTGCGCGGCTGGCGCGCGCGCCCAAGCCGCTGGTCACATTGGTCAATGGTCCCGCTGCCGGTGCAGGTTTCAGCCTGGCGATGCTGGGTGACGTCGTGATCGGTGCGCGGTCGGCGCATTTTACCGCCGCTTATGGCGCGATCGGCCTGACGCCGGATGGTGGCCTTAGCTGGTTGCTACCGCGTCTGGTGGGGTTGCGCAAGGCGCAGGACATCATCCTGACCAACCGCCGGATCAAGGCGGACGAGGCCGAGGCGATCGGCCTGGTCACACGGATCGTCGATGACGAAGCGCTGGCCGACGAAGGCCTGCGCGTCGCCACCGCGCTGGCCGATGCGCCGATGGCGGCGCTGGCCGCCAGCCGCGCGCTGCTGGCCGACAGTTTCGAGACCGGGTTGGAGACGCAGCTTGACCGCGAATTGCGGAGCATGGCGGCGGCTGGCGCGGGACGGGAAAGTGAAGAGGGGCTGAGCGCATTGCTTGCAAAACGCCCCGCCAATTTCAGGGGAGTTTGAGACCATGGCCGACGCCTATATCGTAGAAGCCGTCCGCACCGCCGGTGGCCGCGCCCGCAAGGGCGGCCTGATCGACGTACATCCCGCCGATCTTGGCGCGACCATCCTCAATGCGCTGGTCGATCGCACGGGTGTCGATCCCGCTGCGATCGAAGATGTCATCGTCGGCTGCGTCAGCCAGGCAGGCGAGCAGGCCTTTGCCTTTGGCCGCAATCTGGTGCTGGCGTCGAAGCTGCCCGACAGCGTGCCCGCCGTGACGATCGACCGTCAATGCGGTTCCTCGCAACAGGCGCTGCATTTCGCGGCGCAGGCGATCATGTCCGGCACGCAGGATCTGGTGATTGCCGCGGGCGCGGAAAGCATGACGCGGGTGCCGATGGGCTCCAACTATCAGCTTCACGCCGCCGCCGGTGTCGGCATCGGGCCATGGCCCAAGAGCATCCAGAACCGCTATGGCGTCGCCGAGTTCAGCCAGTTTCATGGCGCGCAGATGATCGCCAACAAATATGGCTTCACCCGCGAGGATATGGACGCTTTTGCGCTGGCCAGCCATGCCAAGGCGGCGGCTGCGATCGACAGTGGTGCGTTTAAGGGCGAGATCGTCGGCGTGGAAACGCCAGAAGGCCTGTTCGATACCGATGACGGTGTGCGCCGCGGCGGCACGATGGAGGCGATGGCCAGCGTCAAGACGCTGGAGGAGGGCGGCACGATCACCGCGGCCAATGCCAGCCAGATGACCGATGGCGCTTCGGGCGTGCTGGTGGCGAGCGAGGCGGCGATCAAGCGCTTCAACCTCAAGCCCATTGCGCGCATCGTCAATCTGACGGTGACGGCCGGCGACCCGGTGATCATGCTGGAAGAGCCGATTCCGGCGACCCGCCGCGCGTTCGAGCGGTCGGGCCTCAGCCTCGATGATATCGACCTGTTCGAGGTCAACGAAGCCTTTGCCGCGATCCCGATGGCGTGGCTCAAGGCGATCGGCGCGGACCCGGCGAAACTCAACGTCAACGGTGGCGCGATCGCGCTTGGTCATCCGCTGGGTGCCAGCGGCACCAAGCTGATGACCACGCTGATCCATGCGCTGCGCGCACAGGGCAAGCGCTATGGCTTGCAGACGATGTGCGAGGGCGGCGGCGTTGCCAATGTGACGATCGTGGAAGCGCTGTAAGGTAACGGCTGCCTGAGCCTCACGGTTCGATCAGAATAGCGGCATAGGGCGGTAGACTCTCCCGCGTCGCGCCATTGATAGTGATCACGACGCGGCCTGATCCGCTGACGGTATCTGGCCAGGCGATCGGCGCGTTCGACAGGTTGAAGACGCACAGCAGCGACTGGTCACCGCTGGTCCGTCTAAACACCAGGCAGGCGGCGTCGGCCACCAGAATGGCTAGCGCTCCATAACGCAGCGCAGGATAGATCTTGCGCTGCGCCAGCATGATGCGGGTGAAATTGAGCAACGAGTCCGTATCTGCTTCTTGTGCATCTACGGCGAGCGCAAGATGATCGTCGCCATGGGGCAACCAGGGCTCGATACTGGAAAACCCTGCTTGCGCAGCCGTGGTCGACCAGGGCAACGGCGTGCGCGCACCATCGCGCGAGAGGGTGAGCGGCCAATTGGCGATGGCTTCGGGATCCTGCAATCGCTCGAACGGGATGTCGACCTGGGTGATGCCCAGTTCTTCGCCCTGATAGAGGATGGCGTTGCCACGCAGCGCGACGAGCAGCGCCATCTTCATGCGCGCAAAGGCAGGCCGATCTTCGGCCGCGCACCAGCGCGACAGCGCGCGCGGCGCGTCGTGATTCTCGAAAGCCCAACTGGGCCAGCCCATGCCAGGCTCGTCTGGCCAGCGATCAACTGTATCCGCCACCAGCGCTGGGGTTAGGGCCGGGGCGTAGAGGAAGGTGAAGCCATAAGCGCTGTTGAGCCGATGATCGCCTGCCGTAAATTCCTTCATCTCCTGTTCGGCCAAAGCGCCACCCACTTCGGCAACGGTGAAAATTGCGCCATAGTCGTCACATAAAACCCGGATGCGTTCAGCGAAGCGGACAATGTTCGGATGTGACTGGCTGTAGCGCTTGATCTGGAAATCAAAGGGGCGGGTGCGGGGGCTGCCATCGTCGGGGGCGGGAGGATTGTCGCGGAAATCGGGATCGTGCATCGCGTGGTTGAGCGCATCGAGGCGGAAGCCGTCCACCCCGCGATCCAGCCAGAAACGCATGACGTCCAGCAGCGCATCCTGCACCACCGGGCTATGGACGTTGAGCTGGGGCTGGCTGGCCAGGAATTGGTGCATATAATATTGGCCGCGCCGCGCGTCCCAGGTCCAGGCCGGGCCGCCGAATACCGACTGCCAATTATTGGGTGGGGTGCCGTCGGACTTGGGATCGGCCCAGACATACCAATCGGCCTTGCTATTGCTGCGGTCGGCGCGGCTCTGCGCGAACCAGTCATGTAGGTCGGAGCTATGCGCATAGACCTGATCGATCGTGACTTTGAGGCCCAGCGCATGGGCGCGGGCGATAAGCGCGTCGAAATCGGCGAGCGTGCCGAAGATCGGATCAACGTCGCAATAATCAGCGATATCATAGCCGAAATCGCGCATCGGCGAGGTGAAGAAAGGCGATATCCAGATTGCATCCACGCCCAATTTGGCAACATGCTCCAGCCGCTGGGTGATGCCGTTCAGGTCACCCACGCCGTCATGATTGCTGTCCTGAAAGCTGCGCGGATAAATCTGGTAGATCACCGCCCCTTTCCACCAGGGCTGATCGGTCTGCGGGGACGCTGCTGTCATGGCTGGCCTTTTCGGGTCAGGGTTTGGCGGTGGACGAAAATGTCGAGACACTCTTGCATGTCCGATGCGACAGGTGAAGTCTACGTCCATTGCCGTGTGCCAGACCATGGCAGATAGCGGGAGCTTCACCATGCCCATCACCATTACCGCTTTTGCCCGATCGCCTGATCGCGGACGAGGTCTGGCGCGGGACATGGGCGTCCGCTGGGCGCTGGAGGAAGTAGGTCAGCCCTATGGCGTTCGCCTTCTCTCATTTGGTCAGTTGAAGGAAGCTCAGCATCGGGCGCTGCACCCGTTCGGACAAATTCCGACCTATGAGGAAGGCGATCTGGCGCTGTTTGAATCCGGCGCAATCATTTTCCATATCGCGCAGCGGCATGTCGGACTTTTACCGGAGGACGAAGGCGCGCGGGCGCGGGCGATCAACTGGATGTTCGCGGCGTTGAGCACGGTCGAACCCCCGATCATCCATCGCGAAATGGCCATGCTTACGGAACGCGACAAGCCTTGGCATAGCGAACGCTTGGAGATGCTGGACGATCAGGTTCATGGTCGCCTGGACGCCCTGTCACAGCGTTTGGCGGATGTTGCGTGGCTGGATGGCTCGTTCAGCGCGGGCGACTTGCTCATGATCAATGTGCTTCGTCGATTGACGACATCCGGTCTGCTGACTGACTATCCCACATTGTCCGCTTATATCGCCCGTGGCGAGGAACGGCCCGCTTTCCAACGTGCCTTCGCCGATCAGTTGGCTATTTTCAATCAGGCATCGTAAAATCTGGAGGACCCTGTGAGGTCGTGGGAATAATGCTGGCGTCGTTATGCGGCTCGGCCTCATCGACGTCGGCGTGAACGAGTCCGCTGAATTTCTGTCACTCGAAAGCGCATCCTGATTGCAAAACCTCTTTTCACAGCAGACCGATGCTAAGAATAGTTTGAAAGTTTTTCTCGCATATTGTGCGGTATGGGGCGGTTGAATCTTGCCAGCCAGCGCCCAGGCATGTTCAATAATATGAGTGCGATCGGCATCAGGATTACTGCAGGCATAGCATAGGCGAGGCGCACAGCCTGGGCAGGTGGCATAGCTGATGCGCTGGTCATCATTTTCATCATCCACAACGCACCGCCGCCGCCCAGGCCCATGGCGATCTTTAGCGTTACACTGCTTATGCCATAATATATGCCGCCGAGCCGCCCGATATCGCGCAAACGTCCGTCAGCAAGGTCGGCCACCATCGCGCGCAGCAGCATATAATCGACCCCCCATCCCAACGCGCGGGTGGCTATAAAAAGCGCGAATATAACAGGCTGACCTTCCGGGATGAGAAAGAGGAGGGGTGCAGTTAGTCCCTGCCAGCCATAAGCGATCATCAACGTTTTTCGTCGACCGAGCCGAGCGCTTACCCAACTCCAGACCGGCAACGTGCCCAACGCAATGACCGGCTGGACCAGCAGCAATGCAGCACCCCAACGGTTCAATCGCAACGCATCCTCGGCCAGGAACAGGAAGCTGCTCGCCGCCGCCGCATCGATGATGCCGGTCAGCATATATAGCGCCAGGATCGTACGCATTTCCCGCGCGCGCAGGATCGAGATGAGCAAGACTAGCGGGCTTTCTGCCTTCGATGACCCGCCCAACTCGTCTGGCTCCCTAAACTGCAGGATCACCGCTGCAACGGTAATTGGTGCCAATAGCGCAATGGCCCAACCCAGCATCGCCATCTGGCTGACACGGGGAACGGCAAAGCCGCGTTCCATCAGTGCCATCACAGCCAGCAATCCAAGCGAACCCAGCAATCCAAACCACACTTTGGCGCCCATGATGCGGGTGCGCTGATGCTTGTCGCCCGACAGTTCCAGCCCCCAACCGCCATGGGGCGTGATGATGAAGGAATAGCCCAGATGCAGCAGCAGGCTGGCCGCTATAATTTGCGTCAGTCCAGCGCCGGGTGGTGCAAGAAACAAAAGCAGCGCCCCTGCCGGGACGAGAGCGGCCCCCAATGCCATCCACGGTTTGCGTCTGCCCATGGGCGTGTGCAGCGTATCGCTCATCCAGCCTATCAAAGGGTCCGCAACTGCGTCCAGAAGCCTGGCACCCAGCAGGATTGCGCCGACGGTGCCCAACGCGATCCCGATATCCAGGGTCAGGAAGCGGGGCAGATAGGCGCGCCACGCCATTTCGATCGCTTGAAAAAGCAGCACGGGCAAGGAAAAGGCAGCGAGCCGAACGCGGCTGATGTGCGCGTCGGCTGGACGGTTCTGCGGGTCTATGCCGGAAGGAAGACCGTCTTGCATGCCCGGCCGCTACAGCGCGTCCGTGACAGCTTCGTGAAGCTGCCGTGATGCGCGCCAGGATCAGAGCATTGTGAGCAGTTCTTCCAACTCCGCCTGGATCGGCGCACGCGCCTCCTCCGCCATCCAGCCTGCGTAACGCCGTGTTAGCGAAGACAGGAAGCTCGATAACAGGGCTGGTTCCAGATGGCCCGGCGCAGGCCGATTCGGCAGTAGCCTCTGAAGCAGCGATCGGGACGTGCTGCCGCGCAGATAGCGAAGTTGAAGCCCGAACTGGCGCAGCGCCGGATCCCGCGCAACCGCGAGATGCAGGGCGTCGATGCCACGGCTACCTGTATTCTCCGCCAGAAAGCTTGCAATGCCGCCCACTGTCGCATCGCCGGACGGCAGGATGGATGTCTGCGCGCGCAACCGGGACACGGACTTGATGTAGAGGCCGCCATAGCCGATCTGAACGAGTTCGGCCTTGGTACGAACCTTGTGCGATACAGTGCCGAGTGTGAGGCCCGCACGGTCCGCCACCGCACGATGGGTCAGTCCCACCGCGCCTGCCTCTTCGATCAGGGCGGAGGCCGCCGTCACGATGCTGGCGGTGGTGCTGTCATGATCCGGCTCGGTCGGCAGCGCTTCGAGCGCTGCGGCACGCGCGAAATCGCGCCAGGGAGACGGTGGCACAGGCTTGCCTATCAACCATGCGCCAACGCCTTGTGCGAACTCATCCAGCCCGGCGCGGTCCACCGATCGACGCCAGTCGATCATATGGAGGGAGGATTCATTTTCGAACAGACGATATGCGACACCCGCGCCTCTTTCCAAGCCAAAGCGCGCCGTTGCGGCATGCCAGAAGTCGGACCAGAGTTTTTCCCACTGCTGCTGGAGCGCGCGTCCCGATGGGCTGCTGGCGCGCAGCAATTGCCCTTCCCGCCAGGCAAATGCCAGACGGCGCTCACGATATACCCAATCGTCCACGCAAGCCGCAAAGAAGGCGGGAAAAGCGCGAGGGTCGCATGGCATGCCCGCCAACTGTTCGATTCGATCGTTGCACCAATGGCGTGTCAGCGCCTGAGCATGCTCCTGCGCCAATACCAACAACTGTTCCAGAGAGCCAAAGTGATGATAGATTGAAGAGGGCGGAACAGACGCGATGGTGGACAACTGACGTGCAGACACGCCTTCATATCCATATACTTCCCACTGCTCCAACACGGCATCTATCAGCCTGTTATCTGACGTTATTTTCTGAGTTTTAAGCATGATGGTCCGGTTATTCGCGTGGCAATAAAAAGAGGATCATAGCAAGAGCCGGCTCCCGGAGCGAGGCCTGCGGCGCCCCGTACAGGCGTTTTTGTGCTGCAAACACACGTCACAATAGTTACATACAATCGTTCTAGCGGGGCGGCACGCCATCTGGGGGACCCGATCATGAAACTGCCTTGCAGCCTGCTTCTACGCACCACCGCTCTTTGCGGCATACTCGCCTTCGTCCCGTCCGCTCTCGCCGCACAGGACGCACCGCCGATGGCCGAAGCGCCAGACGGGGAAGGCACGATCATCGTCACAGGGTCTATCCTGTCGGCCCAGCAAGATTCGATCGCGCTCAAGCGGGCCGCCGTGAACCTGTCCGACGTCGCCGCGTCGGACGCCGTGGGACGCTTCCCCGATCAGAATGCGGCGGCCGCCCTGTCGCGCCTGCCCGCCGTCGCAGTACAACGCGACCAGGGCCAGGAACGCTATATCCAGGTGCGCGGTGCGCCCAATCGCTGGACCTCGGTGAGCATCGACGGCATCCCGATGGTGGGCGTGGACGAAGGCGGCGACACCCGCGCTTTCCGCTTCGACGCCATCCCCGCCGTGCTGCTGTCGCAAATGGTCATCAACAAATCACTGACCAGCGATCTTCAGGCCGACGCGATCGTCGCCACCATCGACCTGCGCACCTATTCGCCGATGGATCGCAAGGGGCTGCATGTGACTGGCGACGCGGGCTATGGCTTTATGGACCTGGGCAAGGGCGAACAGCGGCAGGCGTCAATGCGTCTATCCTGGTCAAACGACGTGTTCGGGGTCGTGGTCGGCGGGTCGCATTATCGCCGCAAGCAGTTGACCGACAATCGCGAAGTCGGTGCTTATGACGACAAGGGGCCGACCGAGTTCGACATTCGGCAATATGAGATAGAACGCTGGAATAACGGCTTATTCGGCGGGGTCGAATATAGTCCCGAAGAAGGCCAGCGCCTTTATGCCAAGGCGATCTTTTCCGAATTCAACGATAATGAGCAGCGCAATCAATATGAGTTTCGCCTGGATCGCGCCACCGGCGGCACTCGGACGCAGGATAGCGGCACGTTGACCGGCGTACCGCTGCGCGGCAGCTTCAACTTCGGTGAATATCGCAATCGCAACTATATCGCGACGGTCGGCGGTGATTATGCCACCGACGACGGTCTGAATGCATCGTTCAAGTTCAACTATACCCGCACGGACAACAACACATTCCTGCCATTGATCCAGGCGTCGACCAGTGGAGCGAACAATTTGTCGCTCAGCTACGACAATAGCGATCCCAACTTCCCGATCGTCACCGTCAACGGCCCGTTCAATCAGGCGAGCCTGTCGGCGAGTGGTGCCTATATGATAGCGGCACGACAGAAGACGGTGTCCAACAGCTATACCGCCAAGTTCGACCTATCCAAGGAAATGGGCGACCTGTTCTTGTCTGCAGGCGGCCTCTATGCCGATCGTGATATTGCGGGCAATAATTTCTCCTTCTCGAACCTGGCCTATCTCGGCGCGATGGGTTCCGCAGTGGGGCAGCCTTTCAACGTCAACAACTATGTGACGAACAAGCCATGGGATACGCGCTTCCCACTGGGCGTCACGCTCAACTATGTCGACAATGTCGCCATGCGCGACGATGCGCTGAGCCTGCTCGACAAGTTGACGGCTGCAGGTCTTTACAACCCTGCACTCGATATTCCTGACAGCGACCGCTACTCGCAGCGCGAGCGCACCTTGGCCGCCTATGTCATGGGCAAGGTTGAAAGCGGCGCACTGACTGCGGTAGGCGGCGTGCGGATGGAACGCTATCTGATGGACAATCGCGGCACCGTGATCGCCGGCGGCGTCGGTACACCATTGGCTTACACGTTCAGCAAGACCGACTTTTTCCCCAGCCTCAACATCAAATATGCCGCGACCGACAATCTGGTCCTGCGCTTGGCAGGCCAACGTGGCATATCGCGCCCGGCTTATGGCGCGATCCGGGTGGGGGCTTCCATCAACGATACCAATAGCCCCGGCACGATCAGCGGTGGCAATCCGGCGCTGCGGCCCGAATATACCTGGGGCGCGGACGCCAGCATCGAATATTATCTGCCCGGCAACGGCATGGTGTCGATCGCGGCCTTCCATCGCTGGGTAGACGATGTGCTGTACCAGAGCCAGGCACCAGTCGGTAGCGACTTCTATGACTTTGGTGGCGTGGACCGATCAGCCTATCTGCTGAGCGGCACCTATAATGGCGAAAAAGGCAAGCTCTACGGCGTCGAGTTCAACCTGCTCAAGCAGTTCGACTTCCTGCCCGGCGCGCTCGACGGCTTCGGCTTCCAGGGCAATGTTACGCTGCTGGATGGTAGCTTCGACACGCCAACCGAGCAGAATATCGCCTTCCAGGGCATGTCCAAGCGCATCGCCAATGCGTCGCTCTTCTACGAGAAATACGGCGTCTCGGCGCGGGTCAGCTATCAGTGGCGGTCCAACTGGCTCGATACATTGGGCGGCTTTGGCAGCGGCGAGTATCGCAAGGGCTATGAAAATCTCGACGTTTCGCTGCGCTATGCCCTCAATGAAAATCTGACACTGTTCGCGGACCTCGCGAACCTGACCGATGAGAAATATATCGCTTATCAGGGCACGACCGCGACGCCGACCGAAGTCGAGCAGATCGGTTCGCGCTACCTGTTCGGCGTTCGCTTCAGCTTTTGACGGAGACCGGACCGATGCGCACCACCCTTGTCACCGCGCTGCTTCTTGCAGCATCGGCCGCCAGCCCTGCACTGGGACGGGAAGCGGCGACGCTTAGCCGTTCAGATGCGGCCACCGTCATACTGGATCGGGGCGATACCAAGCCGGTGGCGATCTGGATCAGCCAGGACAGCGTCCTTGATGCCGACGACCAGCGCGTCGGCGCGGACAGGATCAAAGCCTCAGGCAAGGACGGCAAGATCACGCTTGCGATGCCTGCCGACCAACGCCGCTATGTCCTGCTTCAGGACGGCAAGGGTGACGTCACCGTGGTCGCCGAGCGGGTCCTGCCGTTGGAACAGGGTAGCAATTTTCGCGACATCGGCGGCTATGTCACCAAGGACGGGCGCACCGTGCGCTGGGGCAAGGCCTTCCGTTCCGGTGCGATGCCGTTGCTGAGCGAGGCAGATTATAGCCTGATCAATCAACTGGGCGTCGGGTCTGTGGTAGATCTGCGGTCGCTGGAGGAACGGGAGGTTGCGCCCGATCTGGTAGACGACCGCACGGGCGCACTGTTCATTTCGAATGATTATTCCCTCAAGCCGCTGATGGCCAATTTCGGCAAGGGCAATGGCGAAAATGTCTATCACGGCATGGAAAAACTGCTGATCCCGCAATTGCGCGCCTTGTATCAACGGATCAATGCCAATGAAGGCGCGGTCCTCTATCATTGTTCGGCCGGGCAGGATCGTACCGGCATGGCGACCGCCTTGCTCTATGATATGTTGGGTGTTGATCGTGAAACGATCCTGATGGATTATCATATGTCCACAGCGCTGCGTCGTCCGCAGTGGGAAATGCCCAAGGTCGATCCAGCCGATCATCCCAACAATCCAATCCTGAAATATTATTTTTCGAAGGATGAGAAGCAAAGGACGATCGCCGAACCGCTTTACACACCCAGCGGCGCGTCACATTTGGGCCAGTTTTTCACTTATATTGATGCCCAATATGGTAGCTCGGAAAGCTTTATGAAGCAGATGCTTGGATTGACCGACGCCGATATCGGCAAACTGCGTACAACTATGCTGGAATAGCTGGTCTAGCGATTCTTGTGGGATATGTCACACCATGTATCGCAACCAGACGGACCGGCTGAATTCGTTCAGCGTACTGCAAAATACATATTGGGTCGCCGTACGAATATGTGCTGTGGCTGATGTGGCTGCATGGCATTGCCATCGGCGTCCGGAACTTTGGAACGGCTCCGCCCTGGGCTGATGTCCCAACCCAGCAGCGGTTGGCCCTGCTTTCTAGCTCAAGCCCTTCGATACCGTACCCATCGCGGGCTTTTGCGCGCCATTGAGGGTACCGAAGACGAATAGTCGATATCGGGTATTGCGGTTATCCAACTCGCTACGGGAAACCCGTTTGACACACGGAACCTGCTGCCTATCAAGCCTGCTTCGTGGTTATCCCTGGCAGGATCAAGATAGCACTTTGTGGCGGTCGCGGGCCGTTTGCGGATTAAAGATGCGGCCATAACAGGCGCCGGCAGATTGAAGATCGGTCAGGGCCAGGACCGCCCCGACCTCTGCACCAATCATCATAATAAAATCCCACTAATCCGCTGGCCGGCTGGCTCGTCCACATGGGTCGGCCGGAATGGCCTGATCGCGCCGTTAAACGCTTTGCCTTGCCTATGGCTCGCTTTGCCGCAAATTTTACCCTCTCAAAAATATCCATATATAGATACTGACGTCCAATATATGGAACAATGTGAGTTTGTGGTGAACGAGGCGGCGGGTCAAGCCGCCCATTGGCTCAATATACAAGCATTTGCGTGCATTGATTTTTGGGGAGGATGGTTAATGAGGTTTTCCAGAAGCGGCGCCTTGGTGTCGAGCGCTGCCGTGGCAGTTTTTCTGCTTTCTGCCGGGACAGCGAGCGCACAGCAGCAGGATGGGGGAGTGTCTACTACCCAAGCCGGGGCGAGCGATAGCGACATCATCGTCACGGGCATTCGTAGCAGTCTACAGGGTGCGCTAAATGCCAAGCGCAATGCGCCGCAGGTGCTGGACGCGATTTCGGCCGAAGATATCGGCAAATTCCCCGACAAGAATATCGGCGAGGCGCTTCAGCGTGTGACCGGCGTGCAGATTTCGCGCGCCGATGGCGAAGGCGCTGGCGTGACCATCCGCGGTGCGGACCCGTCGCTCAATCGCGTCGAAATCAATGGCACGACCGCTCTGTCCACCACGGTAGGCGGCGGCCGCGATGTCGATTTCCGCGACCTGCCCTCCGAATTCGTCAACCGGCTGGAAGTCGTCAAGTCCGCCACGGCGGACATGACGGAAGGCGGCGTCGGTGGCACCGTGCGCGTCATTACCCGGCGCCCGTTCGACAATGGCGGCAAAACCTATGTCGCGGGATCGGCCCAGGCCATTTATTCCGACATTGCCGATTATATGGACCCGCGCATCGCCCTGATTGCCAGCGACACATTTGCCGACGGCAAACTTGGCGTGTTGGTGTCGGGCACATTCGAAAACCGCAATGTGGAAAGCCATCAGGCGCGCACCACCGGCTGGGTTCGGTTGGACAGCGACCCGACGACGCCGGGCTTGCAGGCTTATGATTTGAACAATGACGGCGCGGCCGATTTCTTCCCCGACATTCCCCGTTACGTCATCAACCGCCTCGAAACACGGCGCAATGCGCTGAACGGCATATTGGAATGGCGGCCGAGCGACGATCTGACCGCCTATGTGGAGGGCAACTGGACCCGGTCCAACCAGTCGGTCACATCGCAATTCCTGCAGACAGGGACCAGTGGTGGATTGGTTGATGTCGCCAATACCGTCATCGGGCCGGACAATACCGTCACCCATCTTGAGATGATCAACAATCCCGCCTTGGCGCAGACCAGCCAATTGGGCGTATCCTATCGCAACATATTGGGCGACATCCGGCGCACCACCTATAATCTCGCGGTGGGTGCGGACTGGACCAGCGGCAACCTGAAGCTCAGCCCCAAAATTTCTTATTCCAAGGCGCAGGCCTATAATAATGAGATTAATGCGACCGCGGCCGTGACTGGTATGTCCCGCCTGATCGTCGATTATGACAATCCCCAGCAAGCGCCCCAGATCATTTTGCCCAATGATCCGACCACGATCGCCGGGATCAACCAATTGACCGTGCTGCGTCGCCCGCGTTATGACGATCAGGCGGAAAAAATGGCGAAGCTCGACGCCGAATATATGTTCGACACCGGCTTCCTCACGTCGATCAAGGTGGGTGGCCAATATCGCGACCTGACCGTCAAGAGCCGCTTCTACAGCCGGACGACGACGCTGAACGGCTTTAGCAATCCTGCGGTGCAGAACCAGATCAGCGCGATCGTGGCGGGCAATGCGGGCCTTGGCACGTCACCCTTCTTCAACACTGGCAATCTGGGCTTCGATGGCGGATATACCGGCTGGCTGAACATGACCCAGGCGGTGGCGGATGCGGTCGGAGTGCCCGACCCGTTCGCGCCCGGCGGCTGCCCCGCCAATGCGGACGGCACTTGCCAGGTCTTCACCGACACATGGGAAGTCGGCGAGCGCAACATCGCTGGCTATGCCCAGGCTTCATTCGCCTTTGATGTCGGATCGGTAGCGGTCAGCGGCGTAGCCGGTGCGCGTGTCGTCAATACGCAGGTCGATACGTCCGGTTTCCTGCGGACCGCGCAGCCAGGCGGTCAGCCCGCGCTGATCAGCCCCGTCGCCTATGACAGCAAGAACACCGAGTTCCTGCCATCCATAAACCTGAAAGCCGAACTGATCCCGAACACGCTGATGGCGCGTTTGACCGCCAGCGAAGTGATGGCGCGCCCCCTGCCACAGCAGCTTGCTCCGCGGTTCACACTGGATGTCGTGGGCCTGTCGGGCTCACGCGGCAATCCCGCGCTCCAGCCGTTCCGGGCACGCCAATATGATGCGGGTCTGGAATATTATATCAACAAGACCAGCTTTGCGTCGGTCACCTATTTCCGCAAGGAAATCAGCTCCTTCATCCAGAATACGACGGAGCCGTTCACGGACGCCAATGGTGTCACATACGCGATCACGGTGCCCAGCAACGGGACGCAGAAGGTGACGATCAACGGCATCGAAGCGGGCGCACAGGTCGCGTTCGATTTCATCAATGTGCCCGTGGTCAAACATATGGGCGTCATCGCGAACTTCACTTACTCGAAGGATAGCGGCTATGAAGGCACGGACTTTTTCACCGGCGATTCCCTGCCGTTCCAGGGCCTGTCCCGCAAAAGCTACAATATTTCGGCCTATTATGAGGATGATGTCTTCAGCATCCGTGGTGCCTATAATTGGCGGTCGAAATATCTGATCACGGCGGTCGGGCGTGGCAACAACCCGGAATTTGGTGAAGCCTATGGCCAGCTCGATGCGTCGCTCAACCTCAATCTGATGAAGGATGTCTCGCTGTTCCTGGAAGGCGTCAATCTGCTCGATGCCACGCGCAAGGAGAATGCCAATAGCATCTATCGCCGTACGATCATCGAAACCTTCGGGCGTCGTGTCTATGGCGGCATTCGGTTCAAGCTCTGATCCGCTCCCCCGTGGTTCCCCTTCTGGACCACGGCTCTTGCTGCGGGATATCCCCCTTCTCCCGATCCCGCAGCATTTCTTCGTTCAGCCTGAACCGGGAATAGCGCCATGTTCAACCGCCGCACGATGCTGATGTCGCTGATGCTGGCACCAGTCGCCGCACGCGCGGATGGCGGACGCACCGTTTCGGGCGATGATTTTCGAAGCGGTCTCAAGCAATGGCGGATGGAAGCGATCGGTGATGCCCGCGTCTCGGCACGGGATGGCATTTTGGACATCGACGCCCCCGCCGGGATCACGCTCTGGTTTCTGCCCGCCCTCATGGCCCCTGTCGCGATCCGCTATGAGGTCCGCGCCGTGGCGCACGGCGGACCCCATGACGCGGTCAGCGATGTCAACGCTTTCTGGATGGCGACCGACCCTGCCGTGCCCGATGGGTCGGTGCTGGGGCGGCGGCGCAGTGGCGCGTTCGAGGATTATGATAGGCTGAAAACCTATTATGTCGGCATCGGCGGCAACCGCAACAGCACGACGCGGATGCGCCGCTATGTCGGCCGGGTGGGGGAACGACCATTGCTGCCCCACCATGACCGACTGGCAAAGGCGGACATGCTGACACCGAACGCCTGGTTCGCCATTGGTCTGATCGCCGACGGCCATCATATCGCGGTCGAGCGTGATCGCGCGCCCTTGTTCGAGATGGACGACCCCGCCCCCTATCGCCGTGGTCATTTTGGGCTGCGGACCACGCAGAGCCACATTCAGGTCCGCAACCTGACCATCACCCATGGCTGACAAAAGGAGCGACGCCGATGAAGACCGGGATCATAGTCAGCCGCCGCGACAGCCTGAGGCTTGGCTTGCTGACCGGCGCTTCGGCGCTCCTGCCTGCCGCTGCACGGGCCGCGAGCGGGCGCGGCGGCAGCTTGCCGTCGACACCCGTGCGCTGGATCGACGATGCCGCGCCCCCGCTTTCGCTTGGCCAGACCTTTGGCGTGCCATGGCCGCAAGGGGCATTGCGCGCCGGAACCGCTCTGTCGGTCAAGGACGCCGAGGGCAAGGCTCTGCCGTCGCAGCATTGGCCCTTGGCCACCTGGCCGGATGGATCGCTCAAATGGACCGCCCATGCGCTGCCAGCCGGAAATACCCCGTCTGCAAGCATGACGGTGGTCCAGGGCAAGCCCGTCGCTCCTCCAGCGCCGGTCTTGTTGCGCGAAACCGCCGACCGGATCGTGATCACGGTCGGCTCGGTCCAGTGGACGATCGGTACGTCGGGCAAGGCGATCATCCAGTCGGCAAAATCAGGCCAGCGGACCGTCATGGAATCGCTGGCGCTGATCGCCAGCGTGGACAGCGCACCGCAAGGCGGTGGGCGCAGCCATTTCACCGGCAGGATCGACAAGGCGACGGTCGAACAGAAAGGGCCGGTGCGCGCCGTCGTGAAACTGGAAGGGATGCATGAGGGGCAGGGTCGCGCCTGGTTGTCGTTCGTCCTGCGCCTTTATGCCTACGCGGGCGCCGATCATCTGCGCGTCGTGCATAGCTTCATCTTCGACGGCGATCCGGCCAGGGACTTCATCAGCGGCCTCGGCCTGCGGGCGCAGGTGCCGATGAATGCTGCCCCGCACGACCGTCATGTGCGGATCAGCACGGGCGCGGACGGATTGTTCAGCGAGGCGGTCCGGCCGCTGACGGGCCTTCGCCGCGATCCAGGTACGGCCGCGCGCAAGGCGCAGATTGCGGGGCAAGCCGTGGCCATGGACGACATGGCGCCTGCGGTCCGAACCCTGCTCGATCGTATCCCGACCTGGGGCGATTTCACGCTGAGCCAGCTATCCGCTGACGGCTTTGCCATCGCCAAGCGGACCAAGGCCGGGCAGGCGTGGATTGATGCGACATCGGGAACGCGCTCGCAGGGCCTGGGCTATGTCGGATCGCCCACCGGCGGCGTCGCGATCGCGGCGCGCTATTTCTGGCAGCGGCATCCCGCACAGATCGACATTCGCGGAGCCGACACGGACCAGGCGTCGCTCACCGCCTGGCTCTGGTCCCCCAACGCACAGCCGATGGATATGCGCCCCTATAGGGACGTCATGGGCATGGAAGCCTATGCCGCCCAGAATGAAGGGCTGGACATCACCTATGAGGATTATGAACCTGGCTGGGATAGCGCGACCGGCGCGGCCCGCACGAGTGAACTGACCCTCTGGGCCTGCGCGGCAACGCCCGACGCGGCACATCTCGCGACGATGGCGCAGGCCAATGCGACGCCGCCGCAACTGATGGTGACGCCCGAACGCATCCATGCCGCCGACGTGCTGGGCATTTGGAGCCTGCCCGACCGCTTCAGCCCAATAAAGGCGCGGATTGAGGACCAACTGGTCAATCTGGTCGATTTCTATGCCGATGAAGTCGACCGGCGCGGCTGGTATGGTTTCTGGAACCATGGTGACGTCATGCACACCTATGACGAGGACCGGCACGTCTGGCGCTATGATATCGGCGGCTATGCCTGGGCCAATAGCGAATTGTCGCCCGACCTGTGGCTTTGGTATGATGTGCTGCGCAGCGGCCGGGCGCGCGCATTCCGCCTCGCCGAAGCGATGACCCGCCATACCGGCGAGGTCGATGTCTATCATCTTGGCCGCTTTGCGGGCCTGGGTACGCGGCACGGCGTCCAGCATTGGAGCGACAGCTCCAAACAGCCGCGTGTCAGCAATGCGGCCTATCGTCGCATCTTCTATTATCTGACCGGCGATGAACGGGTGGGCGACCTGATGCGCGCTTTGGTTCCCTCGGACCAGGCGCTGACCCATGTCGAGATCGGCCGCAAGGTGCCCGGTGCCGAGCGCAAGACCCTCCCCGAAGGCGTCGTGGATTTCAGCTTCGGCACCGTCTGGGGATCGCTCGCGGCGGCCTGGCTGACGGAATGGGAACGGACGGGCGACGTGCGGTGGCGGGAGCGGCTGATCGCTGGCATGGATAGTATCGGGCGATTGAAATATGGCTGGCTGGCGGGCAGCGCCCCCTATGATCTCAAATCCGGGCGCTTCATCGGGCCGGGAGACGCCATATCCATCTCGCATCTCAACGCCGTATTCGGGGCGTTTGAAGTGAATGCTGAATTGCTCCAACTGATCGATGTGCCGCGCTATCGGGCGGCATGGCTGGACTATTGCCGCTGGTTCAATGCCTCGCCGCAGGAATGGGAAGCCCATTTTTCTCTGCCCTTCGGCAAGCGGAACCTGAAGGAAGGACATTCCCGCCTGACGGCCTATGTCGCGCGGGAAGCCGGCGATGCCGCACTATCGACACGCGCCGCGCGGGAGTTTTTGGGGGGCGAGGCCGGGTTGGGGCTGTCGGATGGCGATCCGCGGGTCGCGCATAGCGGCCCCGATTTCGTCGGCCCGACCGTCGAGTGGCCGGGGGTCTCCACTAACGCCGCATCGCAATGGGGATTGGCGGCGATCCAGAATCTGGCACTCATTCCCGATGCACTGGAATGGGCTGCCGCAGAAAAGAGGAATTGAGGATGCGCAAAGCGATGATCGGATGGGCCGCGATGGCGGCGGTTGGCCTCGCCGGGGCCGTGCAGGCAAAGCCCGCCGCCGAATGGATCGACCAGACGACCGGCCACCGTGTCCTCCGCCTGACCGACCAGCCGGGCAGCGCCAGCCTCTATTTCCATCAGAACAGCTACACGCCCCAGGGCGACAAGATGGTGATATCGACGCCCGACGGCATAGCCGTGATGACGCTGGCCGACTGGACCATCAAGCCGCTGGTCAAGGGCAAGGATCTGCAACTGCTGTTCACCGGGCGCAAGACCCGCACGGCCTATTATGCCAGCCGTAAACGCGATGACGGGGCGGGGGGCACCACCATCTTCGTGGCGGATATCGACAGCGGCAAGACCCGCAAAATCGCGACGGTCGATGGCGGTTCGATAGGGTCGATCAATGCCGACGAGACGCTGCTGCTTGGCCAATGGGCCGCCAGCGACAAGCCGCTTCAACCCGACGGCACGCAAAAGGCCGGGACGCCGGAGATCAAGCAGACCTTCGGCCAGGCCCATTATGCCGCCAATGGACCGGACGGACAGCCGCTCAGCTTTGCCGAGGCGAAGGAAGTGCGCCTGAACGAGCGGCTGGAAGCGAAAATCCCGATGGAGATATTCACCATCGATATTCGCACGGGCGAGCGGAAGGTCGTCGTCGCCTCGACGGATTGGCTCAACCATATCCAATTTTCGCCGACCGATCCGGGTCTCATCATGTATTGCCATGAAGGGCCGTGGCACAAGGTCGACAGGATCTGGACGATCCGCACCGATGGCAGTGGCAAACAGTTGATCCACAAGCGGATCATGAACATGGAAATTGCAGGCCATGAGTTCTTCTCACCCGATGGCGCCTGGATCTGGTATGATCTGCAGACGCCGCGCGGCGAAGTCTTCTGGCTGGCGGGCTATGAGATCGCCACCGGACGGCGGCAATGGTATCATGTCGATCGCAACCAGTGGTCGGTCCATTATAATCAGGCGCCCGACATGCGCCATTTTTCAGGCGATGGCGGCGATAGCGAGATGGTCGCCCATGCGCCCGATGGCAAATATCTCTACCTCTTCACCCCACGCGCCATACCCGATGTCGCCGGCATTCACGCGGACAACGCCGCCGACCTGATCGCGCCGGGCACGTTCGGGGTCGAAAAGATCGTGGACATGCGCAAGCATGACTATCGGCTGGAACCCAACATCACCTTCACCCCCGACGGCAAATGGATGATCTTCCGCTCCAACATGGACGGCGCCCCGCACATCTATGCTGCTGAGTTGCGCAAACAGGGCGGATAACAAGGTGGTGCCCGGCCGGTAGTACTCGCCGACCGAAACCTTAGCGGCGGGTTTTCCGCAGAATCGATCACAATTCAGGAGAGCGCGTCACGATGGCACGACTGGAAATCGCTCAAATCGACTGCTAACCTGCCTTACGAGATGGCAGATATGGAAAATGCCGTAGGACGGCGTTGACCATTTCCTTCAACAAGAATTCTGTCTCTTCAGTGTCCAAACCAGCATCGCGGCGCACAATGCGCCAAGCGTACACGTCAATCACGACGTAAAGCGCCAGCAAGGTGCGTTCGCGCACATCAGGATCGCATTGAATATGAGCATCGAGCATCGTTCGCAACGCCGCACGGCGCATTTCCCGCCCTCGCTCCAGGTCGGGCAGGAGTGACGGGTAATTCGATGCTTCATTTTCAAAGCGAACGAGGTAATCGCCGATCTGCTCCATATACTGGACGATCCGCCCAACGAAGCTTTGTGATCCGGGCGTGTCCTCAATCAGCCTTTGATCAATGGATCGCAGAATAGTGTCGTGCGCTTCACGGACAAGATGCTCCTTACCCTCAAAGTGGCGCAATAGCGTGCGCACCGTTACGCCAGTGGCTTGGGCAACCCGATCAAGCGTAATCTCCTCCAAGGTCATTTCCCCGGACAGGGCGATGAACGCCTGTATGGCCCGTTCCCGCGATCGCTGAACAGCTTGCGCGCGAAGTTCGGAATTATAGGTTCTCAAAAAATTTCCTTGATCGCGATCATAGCCGGTATTCGCTAAATCACACTGGCGACGACGGCTTTTAAGCTAATGACGTCGGGTTGAAAACGTCATAGTCGGATTTTTCTCAGTGCATCGGACGGTTGCCGGCCCAATCGTTCCAATCGGCGGCAAACTTCGTCTATCCCGGTCTGCCGGGCATGGAATATCGGGCCGCCGGTCCACACCGGCCAGCCATAGCCGTTGAGCCATACCACATCGATATCCGAAGCTCGCGCCGCGATGCCTTCGGCAAGGATGCGGGCACCCTCGTCAACCATCGGCCAGAGCAGGCGGTCGAGTATCTCGGTGTCGTCGAACGCCCGGCGAACGATGCCCTCATCCTGAGCGAACCGGGCAATAATTGCCTCCGCTTGAGGAGAAGGCACGGGTTGGCGGGCATCGTCATAATCGTAGAAGCCCTTGCCGGTTTTCTGTCCCCGGCGCCCGGCCTCGCACAAACGTTCGCGGATGGTGGATCCCGTCGACATCTCGATCGACCATCCAAGATCAAGGCCCGAAAGGTCGCCAACCTTGAGCGGTCCCATCGGAAAGCCGAACGCTTCGAGGACATGGTCGACCTGCTCAGGTGAAGCACCCTCAACCACCATAGCCTCCGCCTCGCGGCGGCGCACTGCCAGCATCCGGTTGCCGATGAAACCCCAGGCATTGCCCGATACCACCGCGACCTTGCCGATCCGCCTGGCGAGTGCAAGCGCCGTGGCCAGCACGTCCGGCGCGGTTTTCGCGCCGCGCACCACCTCAAGCAGCTTCATGATGTTCGCAGGTGAGAAGAAATGCAGGCCAACCACGTCCTGAGGACGTGTCGTGGCAGCGGCAATGTCATCAATGTCGAGATAGGATGTATTGCTGGCCAGCACCGCGCCGGGGCGCATCACACGATCCAGCTCGATGAAGATCGCCTGCTTGACTTCCATCGTCTCGAAAGCGGCCTCGACGATCACATCCACATTTGCAAGGTCTGCCATCACCAGCGTCTGCCGCAGCGAAGCCAGCGCCGCATCGCCGTTGGCGCGGTCCATCCGCCCGGAACGGACATTGCCTTCTATCACTTCCCGGATGCGAGCTACTCCACGTTCGAGCGCGGCGGCCTCGCGCTCGAACAAGATCACTTCAATCCCTGCCGACAACAGGGTGACGGCGATGCCGGACCCCATCGTGCCTGCGCCGATGACCCCTGCGCTGTCGATCTTGCGCGGTTCGACGCCCTCCAGCCCCGGCACCTTTGCTGCCTCGCGCTCGGCAAAGAAGACGTGGCGCATGGCCGCATGCTGGGGCCCGTCCCGCAATTTGAGGAATGCGTCGCGCTCGCGCCGGGCACCTTCGTCGAACGGCAATTGCGTGGCCGCGCGGACTGAGGCGATGATCACCGGGGGCGCATCCAGCCCGCGAAATTTGCGGGCATATTTCGCCGCAAAGGCCTCATAGATCGCGTCGGGGACGGGCACTGCCACTTGATCGCGCGTGCGACGAGGCGATTTGCCCATCTCTCGATGGGCAAGGGCCACCGCCGCTTCAACCAGATCGCCATCCGTCAGCTCGTCCACAAGGCCAATCGCTTTTGCCACCACGGCGGAAATAGAATCGCCAAGAGCGATGATTTCGAGCGCCTTCTCGACCCCCACCAACCGCGGCAGATGTTGTGTACCGCGCGCGCCGGGCATGAGCGCCAGCTTGACCTCCGGCAGGCCCAGCTTGGCATCGGGTGCTGCGACGCGGTAATGGCATCCCATCGCTATCTCAAGCCCACCGCCCAGCGCTGCCCCATGGATCGCCGCGACGACCGGCTTGGTCGATGCCTCTATGCCGTCCACCACTTCGGTAAGAAATGGCGGCACAGGTGGCTGGCCGAACTCCTTGAGATCAGCCCCTGCGAAAAAGGTGCGCCCGGCACAGGCAATGACCAGCGCGCAAACATTTTCATCGGCATCCGCGCGCGCGATTGCGTCAATGAGCGCGCTGCGGACCGCCGCCGAAACGGCGTTGACCGGCGGATTTTCAATCGTGAGCACGGCCACGCCATCCGTCACATTCCAGCTTGCCACTTCCCCCATCGTCAGCCCCCTGTCAGCATTTCAGTTTTGCCGCGCGGTCCGGCGCGCAGATTATCGGCTACACAGGCGCAGGGCCTAAGGATATCGTCCATGGTCGTTGCATCCCTTGGTTGAGGCTAGCTGCGGCTGCGCGCTGCGAAGCGCAAAACGGCTTCGCGATATTCAGGCGTTTGGCCGAGTTCGACCTGTGCGTCCCGCTCGGCCGCAAGTGCATCGACAAGATCGGTAACGGCCGCGCCACGCAAGCGCGCCTTTATTGCCAGAAGGGCGGGCGCTGATTTTTCAGCAAGTTGCCGCGCCAGTACCCCGGCTTCGGCCATCAGTTGCGCATCATCGACACAGCGTGCAACAAGGCCGATGCGCTCAGCCTCGCGCGCGTCGATCGCGCGGCCGGAAAGCGCCAGATCCATCGCCCGTTGCAGCCCCACAAGCCTGGGCAATGTCCAGCTTGCCCCGCTATCCGGGCCCAGGCCAACGTTGACGAAGCCGAACTGAAACCGCGCGGATTGCGCGGCGATCGTGATGTCGCAGGCAATGGCGACAGCGGCCCCGGCCCCGAACGCCATGCCATTGACGGCAGCGATCACCGGGATCGACAGGTTCGTCAGTCGGGTGATAAGCGGGTTGTAGAAAGTTTCCAGCGAACCGTGGATGTCGGGCATATCTCCGTCAGCGAAGGCGGCAGCGCGCTCCTGCAAGTCCTGTCCCGAACTGAAAGCCCGTCCCTCTCCAGTGAGGATGAGGACTTTCACATCGGCATTGCTAGCAACGGCATCGAGTTCACCCGCGAGCGCAAGGTGCATATCTCTATCAAAGGCGTTAAGCCGTCCGCTGCGAACCAACTTTATCGTAGCAACCGCCCCGTCGATTTCCATTCTTACCCGATCGGTGCCGCTGTCCATTGCCCATCTCCCGCAGCGCACTGAGCGCGTCTCATTATTGGTTTGCCATGCATTGAAATGCAATCATTGACAAGCTGCCATGACCATGGACGAGTGCCTGATTGGCAATCAGGGCGGAACGATCAACCGCCTTGCTTGCAGCAGCATGCTCTCTGGGAGGCCGTCACGAATTTTCTGCGACAATTTTGGCCCGATAGGCAACAAGGCTGGCAATAGGTCGATTAAGATGTAGGCGCATCGCGGATTCGGCTGCTGTGGCATCTCCGGCGAGCACCGCATCTGTGATACGCTTGTAATCGACCAGGCGTGTTGTGTCATGCGCCTGAAGGACGGCCCTGAACTGGACGCGGATGATGTGTATCTGCGCGCTGGGCAATATCCGGCGCAGCTCACCGTTTCCCGCTATGCGCGTTATGGCTGCATAGAAGTGGTTACGGGCATGGGCGAAGGCCTGACTGTTGTCATCCTTCGCGAAATTGGCGACACAGTCCAGTGCCGACTGCATCCTTTCGCGTGCTCCAGATTGTTCGATATTGCTTGCGGCCAAACGGGCAGCACAAGATAGAAGCGCGCTGGCGATCACAAGTATGTCGATGGCCTGAGAAACGGTAAGCACTTTGATCTGCGCGCCGCGCTGCGGGGTGATGTCGACGATTCCGAGAGCGGCGAGTCCCTTGAGCGCTTCCCGAACGGGCCCGCGACTGATCCCGAAGATGGCAGTCAGATTGGCCTCCACCAATCTCTGTCCCGGTTCGTAGCGGCCATCGTAAAGACCAGCCAGTACGTCTCGGACGATCGCAGCACTGGCGCTGGTTTCGGTGGGCCATCCCTCGATGAATATCGGCCCCGTGTCAGCCGACTCACAGGCGTCAATTTCGGCCAAAGGCGTAGATATGGGCTTTCCTGTCATTGCGCGTCCTTGCCAGACAGTGGCCTTGAAACTGTGGAGAACATATATTCGACCGACCCTAAATGCCCCCGACAGTAACGGTAGCACCGCCATCTACAACAATGGCTTGCCCTGTAATGTAGCGCGATGCGTCGGATGCCAGAAAGACGGCCGTACCCGCGATATCGTCAGGCTCGCCGATTCGTCCCATGGGTGTTCCCGAAAGGGCCGTCGCCAGATTATCCGAATCTTCCCAAAGGGCACGGGCGAAATCGGTACGGATCAAGCCTGGCGCGATGCAGTTTACCCGGACGCCGGCCGGGCCATATTCAACTGCCAGATTTCGCGCCAACTGGAAATCGGCCGCCTTGGAGATATTATAGGCACCGATCACGGGTGATCCGCGCAAACCGCCTATCGACCCTATCAGGATGATCGACCCATGGCCTCGCTCCGCCATGCGGGGACCGACCATCGCCGCCAGCCAGTGATTGGCAAGAACATTGTTACGCAATATCTTCTCAAACTGGTCGTCGCTGATTCCCGCCATTGGACCATAATAGGGGTTGCTAGCCGCATTGCAGACCAGAATGTCGATTGCGCCCAGCCTGCCGGTCGACCGCGCAACCAGATTTTCCAGAGCGACCTTGTCGCCAATGTTGGCGGCAATCGCCGTGGCGCGCCCCCCGGACAGGGCGTTGATCTCGTCTGCGACCGCCTCGCAAGCGTCCTGATTGCGCGACGAAACGATCACGTCGGCCCCCTGGGCTGCCAGCCCATGCGCAATAGCGCGTCCGATGCCCCGTGACGATCCGGTTATGATGGCCCCGCGGCCAGTCAGATTGAATGGGTTGGTCATTTTGATCTCACATTGCTGAAATGCCGCCGTCGAGCTTCAGCTCGGCAGCGGTCATGAAACGGCTTTCATCCGAAGCGAGATAGACGACGGCATGCGCCACATCGTCTGGTTCGCCAAGACGTCCGATCGGCACCTGCCGGGCCAGCTTTGCCATGATAGCGGTTTCATCCTTGTCGCCCACCAGATCCTGAAGGATGGGTGTGCGGATAAAGGCGGGATGTACCGAATTGCACCTTATGTCCCAGCCTTGTCGTGCGCAATGGAGGGCGACGGATTTGCTGAGCAGCCAGACCGCCGCCTTTGAGGCATTATAATTGGCGAAGTTATGCGACGCGATCAACCCGGCGATCGAAGACAGGTTGACGATCGATGCGGGCTGGCTTTCGCGCAGCAGCGGCAGCGCCAGTTTGCATCCCAGAAAGACGCTGTCGACATTGACCGACATCCCCTGACGCCATTGATCAAGCGTGAAATCCTCGACAGAGCCGGTCAGCACGATGCCGGCATTGTTGACCAACACCGACAGGCCGCCCATCACTTCCTGGGCATAGCCGAGTGCATCCTCCCAGTCGCCCTGACTGACTACGTCATGCCGGATGGCAAAGGCGACGCCCGGACCGAACTCACGCTCGATCATGTCGGCTTGGTTGCGGGCTTCCTCGCCGTTGCGGTCGGTCAGCAAGACCTGAGCGCCCTCGCGCGCAAATAATCTCGCGGTCGCTGCACCCAAACCTTGGGCAGCACCCGTCACCAGCGCCCTTTTGCCCTTGAGTCGAGCATTCATGCGTCGAAATCCGCAGGCTTTGGCCACAGGCCGGCCGCGACCCGCCGTTCCGCTTCGGCCACCGAAAGAACATCGGCCGAACCGCCGGTAAAGGCCGGGTCGGTGCCGCGATGGCTGCGGATTTCAAGCCTGCCGATCTGGTTGCGATGTACCTCGTCCGGCCCGTCGGCCAGTCGCAGCAGCCGGGCCGTCGCATAAGCGGCGGTGAGCAGGTGATCGTTGCTGGTACCACCGCCGCCAAACATCTGGATGGCCCAGTCAATCACTGTCTGCGCCATGCGCGGCGCGGCGACCTTTATCATCGCTATTTCGCGCCTGGCCCCCTTGTTGCCCACCGTATCCATCATGTGCGCAGCCTTCATGGTCAACAGACGGGCCTGATCGATCATGATGCGCGCTTCTGCGATCCGTTCAAGCGTGACTGTCTGTTCTGCCAGCGGACGGCCAAAGGGCGTTCGCATTTCCACCCTGCGACACATGCGTTCGAGTATACGCTCGGTCAACCCGATGAGGCGCATGCAGTGGTGAATGCGGCCAGGCCCCAGCCGCCCTTGCGCGATTTCGAAGCCGCACCCTTCGCCAAGCAGCATGTTGGATGCCGGAACGCGGACATTTTCGAAAACGACTTCAGATGCACGGTCAGGCACAGCATAAAAGCCGAAGACCGGCAAAGGACGGATAACCCGGACACCGGGCGTCTTGCGGGGCACGAGGATCATGGACTGGCGCCGGTAGGGATCAGCACCATCAGGATCGCTCTTGCCCATGAAGATGATGATTTCGCACGCCGGGCTGGTGGCGTTGGTGGTATACCATTTGCGACCGTTGATGACATATTCGTCGCCATCGCGGACAATGGAACTGGCGATATTGGTCGCATCCGACGACGCTTCGAGCGGCTCTGTCATGGCAAAGGCCGAACGTATCTTTCCCTCCAGCAATGGCTTTAGCCACCGTTCACGCTGAGCGGGCGTGCCATAGCGCAGGATGGTTTCCATGTTGCCGGTATCGGGCGCCGAGCAATTAAAAACCTCCGGCGCGAAAAGGCTACGCCCCATGATTTCGCACAAGGGAGCATAGTCGACGTTGCTGAGACCTGGCTGGCCATCATGGGGAGGAAGAAACAGATTCCATAAACCTGCCTCGCGGGCGAGCGGCTTTAATTCTTCGACGACAGGATAGACCGCCCAAGGGCCCATACGCTCGGCTTCAAGATGATAGCGTTGCTCATTGGGGTAGATATGGGCGGCCATGAAGGCCTTGAGCCTGTCACTCAGATCCAGACTTTTCCCGTTGTGATTCACAATAAAGTCCACCAGATTGTCCTACAATCATTCTCCTATATGCCCTAAGGCTGATATGTGCAATGGCTTATCGCCTATGGAAAGTAGCGCGTATGACGCCAAAAAAATAGGATAAGCCAGGTTCATCAGGCAAAATCATCTTATGTTCCGAAAAAATCGTAGGACAACGTATGCAGACTATGGTCACGTTTGCGCGCTTGGCCGTCCTCGATCTAACTCGGCAACGGCTTGCCTTTGGGGCAGTGGGGGAGGCGCGGGGGAGGTTGACCAGCCAAATTGTTTGGAACAGATCAGAAGTCCATACGCAGACCATAGGTATGTGGTGGCTGAGCTATGGCGGCCATAGCGAAAGGCTGAACCACCGTGTCGGCAAGTGCATAGCCTAGCGCGCACCCTCAAGGAAATGGGCATCGAGGCCGGACTGGATGCAGTCAGTGTTGGGCTGCATGGGTATCTGATAGGAACAGTCGGTGTAAGTGCCGGTGGCATATTTCGCGTTGATATGTAGCGGTGTCGTGAATGTGGCCCGCAGCAAAATATCGGCTGCACCACCAAATATCCTCGTGCGACCCCATCGCGCCAAAATCGCACGGTTCTTCGAGGTGTTCATATATGTATGACATAGGCACGACATAATTCCGGCCCTACGGCGCTTTGATCAGCACTGCGCACAGTGGCGGGAAAATTTCTTCCCGTGGAGTAACTATCAGGGAAATTTATGCCATAAAGACAGGGTGGCGCGGACGACCAAATACCGGATGACAATCACCCTTGGAGTAGGCCATTTTCGCAGAAAGCTTCTTAAGCGTCGGCCGGACGCGCATCGCCCCAAGCCTGCAAGGCGCGTTCAATCAGCTTGAGCTGTCGCACGAACGCCTTCGTTTCCTCCGTGGTGAAATCTTTCAGCAAAGCTTGTGACAGCCTCTCTTCAATATGGCAGCCCTCTTCGAGGGAGGCCCTGCCTTTTTCCGTGAGGGAGAGCGCCGTCTTGTTACGGCCAGGGAGTAATGTCCGGCAGGCCAGGCCAGCCTCTTCCATTTCGACGGCCAGTGCCATGGCCGAGGCCCGGTTGACCGCCATATAACGGCCCAACTCGCTCTGCGTTATGCCAGGATGTTGGTCTATGATCGCCATTGCCGTGACCCAGGACGGCTTTGAACCACGCCTGTTCAATTCGCTGGCATAGGCCTTGTAGTAAGCAGCGCCAGTAAAACTGAGCCAAACGCCTACCCGTTCGCGAAACAATGCCAACGCACCAACATTGGCGACAAGCCGGGGTTCGTCACGGGGCGGGGATGCGACCATGGAAATCCCCTAGCATTGTTCGAGCGTATGTCATACATACGCTCGAACAATGCTAGGGGATCGAGCGATGTTTCTGCAAAATGCATGGTACGTCTGGGGCTGGGGACATGAGATTGCCACAGGAGGGCCGCCAGTCGGTCGCGTAGTGGTTGGTCACCCGATCGTGATTTGGCGCAGCGATGCAGGCGTGATCCACGCCGCCGAAGATCGATGTCCACATCGGCACGCTGCGCTGTCAAAGGGACGTGTCGATGGTGACCGCCTGGTATGCATGTACCATGGCATGGCCTTTGGCGGCGATGGCCGATGTATGGGCATGCCGCTTGTCGAAAAGACTCCAGATGTCCGCCTTCGCACCTATCCCGTGGTGGAAAGCGATGACTGGGTGTGGATTTGGCCCGGCGATCCGGCAAAAGCCGATCCCATGCTGATACCCAAAGCATTCGGCATTAGAAATCCTGATCGGCCGATGCGCTCAAACAGTATCGAATATAATGCAAATTATCGATTGCTACATGACAATCTGTGTGACCTCTCGCACGTCGATTATGTCCATGAAACCACCCTGCGCCAGGCAAGTGGCGCATATTGGGCGCAATCGAAGCCGCGTGTCACGTCACAGCCGCGCGCTATCCGCTTCGAACGCTGGTTCGAACAAGCGGACATGCCGGGCGCGCCAGGGCAAAAAGTCGATAGTTGGATCGCCTATGATTTTCACGTTCCGGGGATCTTCATTTTACATGGCGCGCGCTTTCCGCTCGGCACAGCAGCGCGCTGCAACTACGGTCCGCCACCAGCCGACATAGAGCCGCTGGTTCAGAACATTGAGCAACAGGCCGTAACGCCGGTTTCGAGCAATCGCACGGCCTATCATTATGCTACTGGCCTGATCGGCGATTCCCCCGAAATGACCTTAAAACTGGCACAAAGGATGGACGTTGTGATGGCAGCGTTCGAAGAGGATCGCGAAATGATCGAAGCGCAACAGGCCATTCATGACCTCACCGATCCTGCGGTGCCGATGTTCTTCGTGCCACAGGACCAGGGTCCGTTCCTGATGCGCAAGCTTATGAACCGCCTGATCCGCGAAGAGCGCAATCAAGCGGACAGCCTCGCGGCATGTTAGTAGGCCATCTCCCGCCCGCGCCGGCGGGCAGGAGATCAGAACCCTTCGGCGGCCAGCGCCGCTCTCACAGAGGGACGTGTCGCAATCGATGCGCGAAACGCCATCAGGTGAGGATATGTGGCTGTATCTATGCCGATGAGCGGCAACCAGCCCAATATTACGAACAAATAAGCATCCGCTGGGGTGAAGCAATCTGCGGCAAGGAAAGTCCGCCCCCGTACCTGCTGATCGAGCCAAGCCAGCTTCGCTTCGAGAGCGGTTCGCGCAACCGCGCGATACGCATCCGGCGTATCCGGCCGCATAATCGGTGAGATGCCCTTGTGCAATTCTGTCCCGATATAGCTTAGCCAGCTAAGAGCTTGATAGCGCGCGAGCGAACCGGGCGGAGGCAACAGTCCCCGTTCGGGATGTCGGTCCACCACGAACTGAGCGATGGCGGCAAGCTCGGTCAGCAACGTGCCGTCGTCCAGCACGAGTGCGGGAACCTGCCCTCGTTCGCTGACAGCACCAAAGAGACTGCCGTCAGCCAGGAGCCGCGTCCTGAGATCAACGCGCTCGAAAGCGAAAGCCTCTTCCACTTCGTGCAACAATATGTGGATCGTTTGCGAGCAAGCACCGCAATGTCCGTATAGCGTCATCATCGCCATATCCCCCCAACGGTTCAGGCGGCTTCCACCGCAAGGCCAAGCTGGATCGTGAGTTCAACCACCATCGCGTCGGCCTCGTTCACCTTGCCGGCCGCGAAGATATAGAAGTCGGGTCTTACCAGTACGAGATCCACACCGAGGCTGTCGAACCAGCGTTCATAGGCACCTTCGGAATCCTCTGTCTCCGCACCGAAAACGACAATCTGCCCGCCGAGCCGCCGCCACAAATCCTGTGTCGTGGAAGACATCGTCGCCACGGGATCTACGCCGCGCGAAAGCAGGATGAAGCGGCCAGAACCGATCACGTCATCGAGCAGGCCCGATACGCCATCGCGCGACACGCGCGCCTGAAGAGCGAGTTCGCGAACTTCAGGATCACCATCTCGACCAAGGCCGGGGCCGAGCCGCCATGGAGCAAGGAACGGCTCTTCAGGGGGATTTTCACGCATGGCGCGTAGCTGTGCGTCACGGCCCATTGCTTGCTGTTCATTAATAATACTTATCATGTGACCGATACCTACCGCCTGTTGAATGACAGTGGCCACATGCGGCACGCGCTCGGACGAATAGCTGTCGAGCAAGGTAGGCGACGCATCGCCTTTTTCTACGAGTGCCAGGCGCCATGCCAGCGCGATGGCGTCTCGCATGCCCGAATTAAAACCCTGACCCAAGAAGGGCGGCGTCTGGTGCGCGGCATCGCCGCACAGCAGAACACGGCCATGACGCCAATCATTCGCCCAGCGCGCATGAAAGCGGTAGACCGCGCTCCTCACCAATTCCGCGTTCTTGGGTGTGACGTCCCAGTCGGCAAGCAAGGCCCATACCTTTTCGGGTGCCCCAAGATCCTCTGCTGTTTCGCCGGGCAGCGCGATGAACTCAAAGCGCCTGCGGCCCGGACCGCTGGGCACCAGCGTGGTCGGACGTCGCCAGTCGAGTGACTGACCGAAAGGCAAACGCGCCGCCAGTTCGTCGCTCGGACGAATGTCCACGACCATCCATTCCGACGTAAAGCCCGTGTCGGTCATCGGCGCATCGATCAGGCGACGGACTGTACTGTTGCCGCCATCGCAGCCCACCACATAGCGCGCGGCGACTTCGATTGCTTCGCCATCGCGTGGATTCTCGCCATCTACAGGATCAAGCTTAACAAAGGCTTGGTCCGCAGTCTGGCGCAAAGCACTGGCCGCCCAGCCGCGATGGATCGTTATACGCGGTTCAGCATCAGCCGCAGCAAGGATCGCTTCTTCAAAGCCCGGCTGATCGAACGGCACCATCGACGGAAAACCTGAATGATCGACGCCAGGAAATTCGAACCGTACCAGCACTTCGCCATCAGCGGTGAAATATTCAGCGACCGATTTGCGAAATTGCAGTTCTATATGCTCCATAAGATCGGGCAATACGCCGGTGGCCTGCAGCACGCGCATGGAGTCATGGGCCAACCCGACTGCGCGGGGCAAGCCATAGGGCTTGTACCACTTTTCGAAAACCCCCACGTCAAGCCCCTGACGAGCCAAGAGGTGCGCCAACACAAGTCCCACCGGGCCGGCACCGACGATAACCACGTCATGATCCCGGCTCATGTTAGAAGCGCCCTTCCTGAACGGCGTTCAACCCTTGTTCGAAGAAGCTTCTGGCCAGCTTGGCGAAGTCTTCGGGGCGTTCATAAGGCGGCCAATGGCCGGTGTTAGCCATCTGCACCAGTTTCGAATTGGGCAGATAGTCGGTCAGGAAATCAGCGTCGGCAACGCCGCTATTCTTGTCGTCCTCTCCCCAGCACAACAAGACTTCCTGTTGAACGCCGCGCAGCGATTCCGGCGTCAGGCGGTTGACCGCATAGCGCTCCGGATATGTCATCGCCAGCAGATTGTCGAGATTGGCCCGGAATTCGGGCAGGTGGTAGATTGTATAACGCGAATCGACCAGTTCATCGTCCAGGCTGTCGGCGTTGAACATCACCGCCTGCAATCGTTCGACAGTTTGCTGACGATCTTCGCTGAGTACGCCCGCGCTGGTGATGCGGCGAACCAGTTCGCCGATTTCCGGCTTGCCCATTGCCGGGTTTCCCGCAGCAGCGATCATGATGCTGGACAGGCAACGTTCGGGATGATGGCCCAGCAGCCAGCCAGTCAGCCACCCGCCCATCGAGATTCCGACGATATGGGCCTTTTCGATGCCGCGCATATCCATATAGCCAAGAATGTGCGCGGCCATGTTAGGCATTTCAATCGGCTCGCTCGGCTTGTCGGTAAAACCGTGGCCGAGCATGTCGATAAGATGCAGTTCATAGAAATCGGCAAGATAAGGAGCCATGGGAATGAAAGCTTCCAGATGGCCGCTGATTCCGTGCAGGAAGATGATCGGCTCGCCTGATCCCATGGTCATCACGCGCGTGGAAATGCCCCCGACATCGACCTGTTCGACGGAAAAGCGGTGATGGAGCAACTGAGTCCAGTAGGTCATGCGATCGGTCCTTGGCGGGTAAGGGTGGAATAGCGATTGTCGGTGGGGCGCAGCGTTTCGGGCCAGTCGGGATCGACGACGGGGCGGTCGGCGGCGGGGCGCGGCTCCCCTGACCAGCCAATCTGCTCGATCCCGCAATACAGCATCAGCGTGTGGCCACCTGGATCGCGCAGAAATGCGGCATGTTCGATGCCAGGGCGCAACGCTTGCGGGCAGTCGGTCCACACCGCATGACCGCGCGCGCTGAGCCAGGCGACGGCGGCGCGCAACTGACGGTAAGACCCTAGCTCGATGCCGAGGGCACCAAGGCGCGTGCGTGGATCAGCCTTGATCGCGTCGCGCAGCCCCAGTTCGAACAGGCCGATCACATGATGATCGGTGCCAAGCCGCAGAAACACTGCCCGACCGCCTTCGAACGCGACTTCTTCGGTCCGCGTAAGGCCAACCTTTTCGGTATAAAAGCGTTCCGACACGGCCAAATCCTCGACCAGGATATGAACGGGGCCGATGCGGTTGACGGCAAAGGGACGCTGCACCATGACCCCGCCGAGATTATGCTCGAACGGCATTGGTTCATCCGGGCGATATCCCAGCGGCAGAGTGCCATGCTTCGCCTCTGCAGCCAGTACCTCGCTGATTTCTGCCGGTTCGGGTAAGTTCGGTACATAATCGGGGGCGGTAAAAAGCTGAAGCGGCTTGCTGCGTCGATCCCATCCGACCTGTTCCATGCCATAGTACATTTCAACCCGGAATCCGTCGGGATCAAACACATAATTGGCCCAGTTGCTGCCGGGGCTGTCGCGCCCGAAGCGCCAGTTCACAAGGTCGGCTTCCGCAAAAAAGGCGTTGGCGTTGGCAACTTCCTCCAGCGTGCCTACCTGAAACGAGATTTGGTTGACGGTGACGCCCTTCGCGTAACCCGGCGCGTCGCCTTCGAGAAATGCGGCGATATTGGCAAGCGTATGATGATCGGTGCCAATGCCGGTGAAATATCCCGCCGGAGCGGGCATACCCGGTAGCATGATCGCATCGGTCGAACGAAAACCCAACTCGTCCCGATAAAAATTGTCGCAGGCTGCCGGGTCGACTTGACTCAGCCCGATATGCCCCAACCGCTGCGCGCGAAATGGCTGATCCAGCGTCAGACCGCCGACATCGTAGGAATGCTGCACGACATGCTCTCCATTGAACCGTTATCTTCGAGAAGAGCTTTCGCAGGTCGGCGGTCGTGCCGTAAATCGAATCTGGCTATTCAATCATCAATGGTGTTGATGGTATTTCCAAAGCCAATTATTGCTTCATATCGGGAGAGAGTGCGATGTCATTGAGGGCAGTCAACCTGAACCTGCTGCCCGTGTTGCAGGTCTTGCTCCGTGAGAAAAATTTGACGCGCGCGGCCAATTTGCTGGGCCTGACCCAGCCTGCACTGAGCATGGCGCTGGGGCGATTGCGTCAGGTTCTAGAGGATCCGTTGCTCGTGCGCGAAGGACGCCAGATGGTCCTGACCATTAAGGCCCAGGAACTTGTCCCTGTGGTGGAGGATATCTGCGCCCGCATTGAGTATCTTCTGCCGCTGACTGGATTCGACCCGCAAGCCGAGCGTGGGAAATGGGTCATTGCCAGTTCCGATTATGGCTTTCATCTGATCGCCGCAGAGATCACAGAAAAATTGAGGCAGAACGCGCCCCATGCCTTGCTTCATCTGGTTGATGTTCCCCATACCGATCTCGAACCACACGCGGGCGAGGTTGATTGCTTCATCCTGCCGCGGCAGATCATCGAATCCGGACGATTTGCCAACATGCGGCATGAGCGGCTGACGACGGATTATTTCGTAGCGATTGCATCGAAGGCGACAGCGGCGCGTTGCCGCGGCGGCGCGACGCCGGAGCGCTTTGCAATCTACTATCCCGGACTTGCCACAGTTGATGTGCAGGCACTGGGGATCCTTAATGGTTGGGGCAATATGACTGGGACCGTCGCTGTACAGGTGCAGCATTTCAATCTGCTACCATCGGTCGTCCGTCACAGCGATTGCGCCGCGATCATGCCCCGAAAGTTAGCTGATTTGCTTTGCGTGACCGACGCATTTGAAATCGTTGATATTCCCGGCATTTCGACGGAACCGATGGAAATGGTGTTAGCCTGGTACGCCAGTCAGACCAGTCAGCCCCGAAATCGGTGGTTCAGGAGTCTTATCCTGGAAATCGGGCGCTCCGCGCAACCATAGCTTATCGTCTGAATGTTTTGTTTTGTGACAAGAGCAGAAAAATAAAGGATTTGCCCATAATTTGTGTCGCACCTGCCGCAGTGACCAAGGCGATACGACCCACGGCTACAGCACGTTGTCGGTGAACGCGCGTCCGGCCACCCCCGCTATTGGCGGTAGCTACACCATCTCCCAGAACATAACCCATCTTTTACATCGGCGAGTTCGTTAAAAAAGGACATCTGCATTAGCCAAAGGCTCCTTGGCACCATGCGAAACAGCCTGTGATTCGCTGAGCGATCAGCACCGGCCATCAAGCGTAAAATATCGGCATATTCCGTTACGGAAAGCGTTGCATTGCGCTACGGATGCAATTTTTGCAATCGCACATGGCGCTTTCGCACTTGCAGCAAACCGGCATTTGGAAGAAAAGAAACTCGCCTTTCAGGCATCCTCTCCTAAAACTTTTACGGGCTGGTCTTCGGATCGGCCCTTTTTTTGTCTGGTGGCGTTTCGCCCACCGGCCCTGCAGGATCGACGCAGGCGGTTTGGGCCGGGTCGCGCCAGACGACCCCGACTTCGAGATAGGCTTCCAGTTCGCGCCAATGCCGGTCCCAGCCTGGGCCGCGCCTGGCGACGGGCACTTCCTGCTCCACCATCTGACGGGCGCGGGTGATCGGATTGGCAGGCCGCTGGCCGATCCGCTCGACAATGTCGCGCAGCTCTTGCGGGCGGTCCTTGCTCATGGCTCTGCTTTCCTCCGCCGCGCTATCGCCTGTGCCATGGCGCGGGAAAGGCGGAGAGGCAAGGGCGAAGAAGCGGGGTTCAGCGGCGCTGCGGCGCAGCATCCTTGCGCGGCTGCGGTGCCCGCGCGCTGATGATCAACTGATTGAGGCGCAGTTCATCCTGCGCACCGGCGGCACATTGCCGACAAAACCAATCCAGATACCGCGCCAATAACAGCATGGTCCCTCTCCATTTATCTTATGGAGAAAGCATATCATAAATCGGAGGCGTGGGAAGAGGTTACTGATCCGCGCCGATCACGCGATAGAGCAGGATGCGGTTGGAGACGAGCGCCAGGTCGGTGGCGATCGCCGACTGGCGGGCGGCATAGAGCGTGCGCTGGCTGGTGAGCGTCGTGAGGAAGGTATCGATCCCGGCGCGATAGCGGTCTTCGGACAAGGCATAGGCCCGCTGGCTGGCGATCACCAGGCGGCGCTGGGCGGCCTGTTGCGCGTCGATCGTCCCGTCGCGGGCCAGCGCATCAGCGACTTCACGGAAAGCGGTCTGGATCGCGCCCTCATATTGCGCCAGCATCATATCGCGCTGCGCCTTGCTAAAGTCGATATTGCCGCGCACGGGGCCGCCGAAGATCGGCAGGCTCGCCGAGGGGGCGGCCGACCAGGCAAAGGCATCGCCGGTAAAGAGCGAGGAAAGCGTGGAACTGGCAACGCCGATCGCCGAGGTCAGGCTGATCCGCGGAAACATTGCCGCGCGTGCCGCGCCGATATCCGCATTGGCGGCCATGAGCTGATGTTCGGCCTGTAGCACATCAGGACGCTGGAGCAGGATGTCCGAGGTCAGCCCGGCGGGCACCTTGGCGATTCCCGCGATCAGGCTGTCGAGCGAGACCGGGAGTAGCGCGTCCTCGATCGGCGCACCGGCCAGCAGGTCGAGCGCATTACGGTCCTGCGCCACTTGCGTTACATTGGCGGCGACGTCCGAATCCGCCTGTTCGACCGTGGTCTGCGCCTGATAGACGTCCAGCTTGCCCGTCAACCCGGCGCCGTTGAGCGAACTGACGAGGTCGAGCGTGCGCTGCGCACTGGCGAGCGTCTGGCGTGAGACGGCGAGCAATTCCTGGTCAGCGGCCAGCGTCGCATAGGCGGTGGCGGTCTCGGCAATGAGCACGATGCGGGCGGCGCGCGCGCCTTCTTCTGTCGCCAGATAGGATTGCAGCGCGGATTCCGACAGGTTGCGCAGCCGCCCGAACAGGTCGATCTCGAACGCGCCAAAGCCGATGTCGGCGCTATAGCTATTCTGTCGCGCATCATTTTGACGGACGAAGGCAGAGCTGGCGTCTCCGGTGACGGTGGGCAACTGGCTCGCGCGCTGGATGCGATATTGGGCGCGGGCGGCCTGCACATTGGCCAGCGTCGCGCGCAGGTCGCGATTATTGGTTAGCGCGCGCTCAATGACTGTCTGCAATTTGGTATCGCCGACCAATTGCGTCCAGGGCAGGCCCGCAGCGCCCGCCTGCGCCGGGGCATAGGCTTCGCCCGTGGGCAGGGCCGCCGGAACCGGCGCGGCTGGGCGGACATAGGTCGGGGCCATGTTGCACCCCGCCAGCGTCAGTGCGCTGGTCAGCAGAAAGATCGCCCGGATCATGCGAGCAATCCCGCGTCCGGGGCGGGGCTCGGCGGCGGGGCTTTGGCCTTGGCCTTGCGGTCGAAGAGCCGCGCGATGGTGACGAAGAAGAGCGGGACATAGAAGATCGCCAGCAAGGTGGCGGTCAACATGCCGCCGACGACCGCCGTGCCGATCGCGACCCGACTCTGCGCCCCCGCGCCGGTCGCGATGGCGAGCGGAATGACGCCCGCGATGAAGGCCAGCGACGTCATCAGGATCGGGCGGAAGCGCAGCCTGGCCGCCTCGATTGCTGCCGACAGCGGGTCTTTGCCCTGGCGATGCGCGAGTTCGGCAAATTCGACGATCAGGATGGCGTTCTTGGCGGCAAGCCCCATGGTGGTGAGCAAGCCCACTTGGAAGAAGATATTATTCTCCAGCCCGCGCGCCCACACCGCGATCACCGCGCCGACAAGGCCAAGCGGCACCACCAGCAACACTGCGATCGGGATCGACCAGCTTTCATACAAAGCGGCAAGGCAGAGGAAGACGACCAGCACCGACAGGCCGTACAGCAACGGCGCTTGCCCGCCCGACAATTGTTCCTGATAGGAGAGGCCGCTCCAGGCATAGCTGGTGCCTGCGGGAAGCTGCTGCTGTAATTCGACGATACGGTCCATCGCTTCGCCTGAACTGGCGCCGGGTGCCGCCTGGCCCTGCAACTCGTAAGAGGATTGGCCGTTGAAGCGTGCCAGCGTGGATGGGCCCATCGTCCAGCGGGTGGTCGCAAAGGCCGAGAAAGGCACCATCTCGCCGGTGGAAGCCGAACGCACCATCCAATTGTCGAGATCGGTCGGCAATGCACGATAGGGGGCGTCGGCCTGCATGAAGACGCGCTTCACCCGGCCGCGATCGACGAAATCATTGATGTAACGACTGCCCCAGGCGGCGCTGAGGACCGAATCCACGTCGCTCTGACTCAGCCCCAGGACGGCGAGCTTTTCTGAATCCACATCGATCTTGAGCTGCGGCGTATCCTCCAGCGCGGCGGCGCGCACGCCTGCGAGCAGCGGGTCTTTCGCGGCGGCGGCGATCAACTGGTTGCGCAGTTCCAGAAAACGCGCGCGGCTGAGCCCGCCGGTGTTGAGCAGTTCGAATGTGAACCCATTGGATTGGCCGAGGCCGCGAATGGCAGGCGGCGTCATCGCCAACACGCTGGCGTCGCGAATGGCGGACAATTGCTTGTTCGCGCGCTGGGCAATGCCACCTGCGCTGTTCACCGCGCCTTTACGATCATCCCAGGGCGCGAGATTGATGAAGCCCTGGGCCACATTCTCACCCTGCCCTTGGAAGCTGAACCCGGTCATGATGAAGGCGAAAGCGACATTGTCCTTCTCGTCATTCAAAAAGTAGTTCTGGACCTGCGCCGCGGTTTCGGTCGTGCGGCTGGACTTGGCACCGGCGGGCAGGGTCATCTGCACCATCACCTGGCCTTGATCCTCCACCGGCAGGAAGCTGGAGGGGAGGCGCACGAACAGCAGGGCGAGAATGCCAAGGATCACGACATAGCCGACCCAGAACAGCTTGCGGCGTCCCAGCATCTGCTCGGTGCGACGGATATAGCCGTTGGTCAGCCGATCGAACCAGCGGTTGAACTTGCCCGCCCAGCCATGATTGCGCCGTTCGTCATGCACGGGTTTGAGCAAAGTGGCGCAGAGCGCGGGCGAGAGAATGAGCGCGACCACGACCGAGAGCAACATGGACGAGACGATGGTGATGGAGAATTGGCGATAGATGACGCCGGTCGACCCGCCGAAGAAAGCCATGGGTAACAGCACGGCGGACAGGACGAGGCCGATGCCGACCAGCGCGCTGCCGATCTCCTCCATCGACTTGATCGTCGCGTCGCGGGGCGACAGCCCCTCCTCCTCCATGATCCGCTCGACATTTTCGACGACAACGATGGCGTCATCGACCAGCAGGCCGATCGACAACACCATGCCGAACAAGGTCAGCGTGTTGATGGAATAGCCGAACAGCGCCAGCACGCCGAAGGTGCCAAGCAGCACCACCGGCACGGCGATCGTGGGGATAAGGGTCGCGCGCCAGCTTTGCAGGAAGACGAACATGACCACGACGACCAGTAAGACAGCCTCGATCAGCGTCTTGATGACTTCGTTGACGGACAGTTTGATGAACGGCGTCGTATCGCGGGGATAGACCAGTTTATAGCCATGAGGCAGGTTTTGCGACAGTTGCTCGACCCTGGCCTTGACCAGTTCGGCGGTCTTGAGCGCGTCAGCACCGGGCGCGAGTTGCAGCGCCATGCCCGATGCGGGATGGCCGTTCAGACGCGCGGCGGTGGTGTAGCTTTCATTGCCCAATTCCACCCGTGCCACGTCGGACAGGTGGACGATCGACCCGTCGCGCTGCGTCTTGACGACGATGTTGCGGAATTGTTCGGGGGTTTCCAGCCGTGATCGGGCGGTAACGGTAGCGTTGATCTGCTGCCCGGCGGGTGCCGGGTCGGCACCGATCTGCCCGGCGGACACTTCGACATTCTGCGCCGATATCGCGCTCTGCACATCCGAGGGCATCAACTTGACGGCGGCGAGCTTATAAGGATCGAGCCAGACGCGCATCGCATATTGCGATCCGAAAATCTGGGTCGCGCCAATGCCTTCGATCCGCGCGATCGGATCCTGGAAATTATTGACCAGATAGTCCGAAATATCGGCCTGCGTCGCCAGGTCCGTCTCGTCATACAGGCCGACCAGCATCAGGAAGTCGGTCTGCTGCTTGGTGACGGTCAATCCCTGCTGCTGCACCGGATTGGGCAAGCGGCTGAGCGCCTGCTGCACGCGGTTCTGCACCTGCACCTGGGCGGTGTCGGGGTCGGTACCCTTCTGGAAGGTGACGGTGATCTGCGACCGGCCCGTGGCGGACGACGAAGACGAGAAATACATCAGCCCGTCGATGCCGGTCAGTTGCTGTTCGATGACCTGGGTAACGGCGGTCTCGACGGTGTCGGCGGACGCACCCGGATAGGTCGCGCTGATGCCGACACCCGGAGGCGCAATGTCGGGATATTGGGCGATCGGCAGCGAAAACATCGCCCCCAGGCCCGCCAGCATGATGCCGATCGCGATGACCCAGGCAAAGATCGGCCGTTCGATGAAATAGCGACTGAGCATGGCTTATTTCGATGCCGCGACAGGCTTGACGACATCGTCGGGCTGCACCTTGCCCGTGCCTTCGACGATCAGCCTGTCGCCGGCCTTCAACCCCTTGGTGATCAACCATTTGTCGCCGATCGCCTGCCCCGCCGTCACGGTGCGGCGCTCGACCTTGTTCGCGCTGTTCACCACCAGGGCGGTGGCATTGCCCTTGGGATCGCGCGTGATCCCCTGCTGCGGCGCAAGGATGGCGCCGGGCACGACCGATTGCGGGGCGACGACCCGCACGAACATGCCGGGCATCAGCAGCCCGTCGGGGTTGGGGAAGCGCGCGCGCAGCGTCACCGTGCCGCTATTGACGTCGACGATCGGTTCGGCGAACGCGATCACCCCCTCCTGCGGATAGTCGCTGCCATCCTCCAGTTTCAGGCGGATGGTCGCGCTGGCAGGTAATGTCTGGCCCGACGCCAGTGATCGGCGCAGCGCGAGCAATTGGGTGCTGGACTGGGTGACATCGACATAGATCGGATCAAGCTGCTGGATTGTCGTCAGCGGATCGGCCTGGCTGGCGGTCACCAGCGCGCCCGGCGTGAACAGGGTGCGACCGATACGCCCGCTGATCGGCGCGCGGACCAGCGTGAATTGCAGGTTGACGTTGCTGGTTTGGAGACTGGCGCGCGCCTGCTGCACGGCGGCGCTGGCCTGCCGGGCGGTGGCGGTGACATCGTCGCGATCCTGCGCGCTGACGGCTTCGCTGTCGCCAAGCAGGGTGTAGCGGCGCGCTCTGGCCTGCGCCGCCATCTGCGTCGCCTGCGCGCTCGCCAGCGCGGCCTGCGCTTCGTCGCGCGATGCACGATAGAGGCGTTCGTCAATTTGGTAGAGCGGCTGCCCGGCGGTCACCATCGCGCCTTCTGTGAACAGGCGCTTCTGAATCAGGCCCGCAACTTGGGGCCGGACTTCCGACATCATCGCCGACACGGTACGGCCCGGCAGTTCGCTCGCCACCGTGACGCTCTGCGTCGTCAGGGTAACGACACCCACTTCGACCGGGCCTTTTTGCGGTGGCTTGGGGTCGGCGCAGGCGGCGATCAATATGCAGAGCGCCAGCGGCACGGTGCGAAAAGGCGAGGGCATAGAGTAGCGTCGATCCTTGCGTGAACCAGGCGGAGCCTCGCGTCATCGGCGGGCCAGCCGGACACGGGGGGAGGGGGGAGGGATCGTGCGCCGGACGGATCTGTTCTGCTGACGTCGCGAGGACTCCGCTTGGCGTCGGCTAGGGGGTGCCGACGCTTTCGTCCTGACGCCATTGCCTGTCACATGGTAGAGCGACTTATCGTCTTCCTGTCACCATGCCTTGCCGCCGGGTAACAGTTTGTATCAGCCTGTAGCAGGACACCGAGAAGCGCAGACTTTTCCAAGCGTGCGCGATAGAAGGCGGCATGATCGATCCCCCCCTTCCTCCTGCCGCCACGGTGCTGGTGGTCGATGACGATGCCGATATTCGCGATCTGATCATCGGGCAGTTGCGACAGGAAAATTACCGGCTGCTGGGTGTCGGCAGCCTGACCGAACTGCGCCAGACGCTGCGCGAAGAGAGTGTCGACCTCATCGTGCTGGACCTCAACCTGCCCGATGGCGACGGCTTGTCGCTGTGCCGCGAATTGCGGGCTGAGGGGTCTGCGGTGCAGATCATCATGGTGACCGCGCGCGGCAGCGCGATCGACCGGGTGCTGGGGCTGGAACTGGGCGCAGACGATTATCTGACCAAGCCGTTCGAACCGCGCGAGTTGCTGGTACGCATCCGCAACCTGCTGCGGCGCGGGCGGAGCGAACCGGCGGCTCCCGTCGAGGCGATGCGCTACGCTCATTTCGGCCCATGGCGGCTGGACCTCGTCCAACGGCGGCTGGTCGCGCCCGACGAGCGGCTGGTGATGCTCTCATCGGCGGAATATCGCCTGCTCTGTCGCTTCATCGAGGAGCCGAACATAGTGCTGGCGCGCGAGGCCTTGTTGCCAGAGCGGCGCGCGACCGCTGCCTTCGACCGGACGATCGACCTGCAGATCAGCCGATTGCGGCAGAAATTGGCAGTGCTGCCGGGCGGCAGCGAACTGATCCTGACGGTGCGCGGCGAGGGCTATGTGCTGGCCAGCGCGGTCGATTATTCATGATCCGTCGATCCTTGTCCCGCGTGCCGGTCTTCTTCCGGTCCATGACTGGCCAGATTTTCGTGATCCTGACTTTAGGCATGTCGGTCGCCGCGATCATCGCGCTGATGGTCGCCGAACAGACGCGGCGGCATGATTTCGAGCGGGTGCGGCGCCAGCGGGTGGTGGCCAGCGCATTGGACATCGCCGACCGGCTGCGCCGTGATCCAGCGCGGATCGAGGCGATGATGGCGACGCATAGCATCATCGGCGCATCGCCCGCGCCCGCAGGCGTGGCGATCAACGAGCCGGACGCCGACCTGCAGGCAACGCTGGCCGACCGCCTTGGCCCGCGCTCGCTGCCCGAAGCCGGGCAGGTGCCGCTTGGCCTGTGCTTCCCTGATTTTACCCGGACGACCGAGCGCGCGGCCGGGCTGGTTGACGCGCCGCGCCCCGATTGCTGGGTCGTGCGCTTCACTGACACCAGTGGGCAGCGGCGCGCGCTCGCCCTGACCTTTCCTCGCCTCGCCAAGCCACCGCCCGCCATCTACAATCCGCTCTACCTGATGGTCATCATCGTGGCCTCAGCGGGACTGGCGATTTTGGTCGCGCGTTTCGTATCCAAGCCTTTGCGCCGCCTGGAACGCGCGGCCGAAGCCTTTTCCGTGTCGCTCGATCCGGAGGAAATTCCCGAACGGGGGCCAGAGGAAGTGCGCGCGGCGCTCTCCACCTTCAACCTGATGCAGCGCCGCGCCCGCGCCGGTTTTGCCGAGCGCACGCAATTGCTTGCCGCGATCAGCCATGACCTTCAAACGCCGATGACACGGATGCGCCTGCGGCTGGAACTGATGGAGGAGGGTGAGTTGCGCGCGCGCCTCCTGCAGGATCTGCAGGCGATGCAGACTTTGGTGCGCGAAGGATTGGACCTCGCCAGCAGCACCGAAGCGCGCGAGCCATGGTCGCAACTCGACATCGACTCGCTGCTCGCCAGCATGGCCGAGGATGCGCAGGAACTGGGTGCGCCGGTGCGGTTCATCACGGGATGCGGCGGCACGGTGCGGGTGAAGCCCAATGCGCTGACCCGCTGTATCGGCAATCTGGTCGACAATGCGATCAAATATGGCGGCAGTGCCGACATAAGCTGCGCGCGGACCGGCGGGCGGGTGCTGATCCATGTGCGCGACCGGGGGCCGGGCATTGCGCCCAATCAGCTCGACCAGATGTTCGAACCGTTCACGCGCGGGCCGAGCGGCCAACCCGGCGGACGGCATGGGACAGGCATCGGCCTCACCATCGCGCGGTCGCTGGCGATGAGTTTCGAGGCATCGGTGCGATTGCGTAATGCCGATGATGGCGGATTGATCGCCACCATCGACATGAAGGGGTAAGGAAAGGTTGCGTTAGGCCGACAAGGCCTGCCAAACGGCGATGAAGGCACGCGCGGCTTCGCCGACCTGCACAGCGGTCGCGCCGGGCTTGTAGAGCGCCGAGCCAAGGCCGAACCCATTGGCTCCTGCCTGAACCCAGGGGGTCATATTGCCGGGGTTGATGCCGCCGACGATCAGCACGGGCATATCCTTCGGCAGGACCGCGCGCTGCGCCCTGAGCAGGGCAGGGGTGGCGGCTTCGGCGGGAAAGAGCTTGAGCGCCGTTGCGCCCGCCGCGATCGCGGCAAAGGCTTCGGTCGGGGTGAAATAGCCGGGCATCGAAATCATGCCCGCCTTCGCGGTCGCAGCGATCACGGCGACATCGCTATTGGGCGAGATGACGAGTTGCCCCCCCGCCTGCCGCACTTGCTCGACCTGCTCGACGGTCAGCACCGTACCTGCGCCGACCAGCGCCCGTCCCTCGAAACGACGCGCCAGCCGGGCGATGCTGTCGATCGGGTCCGGCGAGTTCATCGGCACTTCGATCAGGGTGAAACCCGCTTCGACCAGCGCGTCGCCGATCGGCTCGACCTCGTCCGGCCGCACGCCGCGCAAAATGGCGACCAGCGGGCAACGGGCAAAGGCGGTGGGGAAATCCAGGCTCATGCAATCTGCTCCCAAAGGCGGGTCATACCCGCGATAAAGGCGGCTTCGCTATCGACCATGACGGCGGTGCCGCCCAGTTCCGCGATAGCGCAGTTATAGAGGGCGCCCAGCGTCGGATCGGCCAACAGATGGACGGTGCCGCCGGTCGCATGGGCAGCGCAATCACTGCCGATCAGCAGGCCGCTGGCGAAGGACGCGGCGTCGGCGCGGTCGCGCAGGCCAAGCAGGCCCGCCGGACGGATGGCGAATAGCGAGGCGAGCATATCCCCGCGTTTGGCTTCGCGCACGCCCGCCAGGAAGGCGTCGCCCGCTATGACCGGACCCGTCATATCCTGTCCGATCAGGGCATGGGCCTTGAGCAGGGCGAACATTTCGCCGGTCATGGCGGTGACGAAGGCGGCGATCGCGCCATCGCGCATCCACGCCCATTTGCAATGGGTGCCGGGCTGGCACAGCAGCGCGTCGGAGGGCACCAAGTCAGCGGTGACCGCGCCGAGCAATTGCACTTCTTCGCCCCGCATCACGTCGCCCCGGCCGTCGGCGATATGCGACACGCCGGGCACGATCATGACGCCGTCGGCGGGGTGCGCCATCGCGGCTGCCAGTATATCGAGCGTCGCGGGCGTGGACACATAGCCTGCATCGATCCAGCCGCGATTGGACCCGACCATGCCCGCCAGCAGTACCGAACCGCCACCCAGCCGCGCGCGCAGGCGATCGACTTCCTGCGCAAAGCCGCCGGGCGGCACCGATGTCACGCCGATCGCATCGCGGTGCGTCGCGACCACTGCGCCTTCTTCGATCCGATAGGCGCGGCGATTGGTCGTGCCCCAATCGACGGCGATGAAATGCTCCGTTCCCATATTGTCCGAGTATATCGAGGCCTTCGCAAAGGCAACGCTGTTGGTCGCCGGTCCAACCAGAGGGTGTGACCGTTCAATCATATTGCCATATCCGTATGCCTGGGATACTTTTGCGGCGATTGGCAAGATCGTTCGACGGGCTAAGATAAGCGCGCGACGAAAAGAGGAGAGGATGTTGGCTATGATCCACCATGTATATGGCCGCATGATGGCCGGTCGATGAGCGCGGTCGAGCGCTTCTCCACCCGGCTAGTGCCGCCACAGAGTCGCCAGCTCTTCTGGCGCGAGGTGGTGGCGGAGGCCTTTCCCGGCATGACCGCGCATGCGCCCGAAGGGATAAAGGCCGAGCTTGCGCGCTGGTCGCTCGGCGGTGTCGGCTTTGCCCGCGCGCGCAGCGAACGGGCGCAGGTCAGTCGGGTCGTGACGGAAGGCGAAGAGCGGCACTTGTTGTTGCACTTGCTCCACCGGGGATCGATGACGATGATTCATGGCGACCGCAGCAGCATGGCGCGGGTCGGCGACGTCGTCATCGCCGATGATCGCCACCCTTATGCCATCGACATTTCGCAGTTCAACGACTGCCTGATCCTCCAGGTGCCGGTGTCGATGATGGGCGATGATATCGCCGCGCGCGATTGGCACGGCTGCCTGGTGCCATCGACCAACCCGCATGTCCTGTTCCTCGCCCATGTGCTGCAAGGCCTATGGTCGCAACGCGACCAGCTCGCCGCGCTAGACGATGATGCGGGCGTGCTGCTGGCCGATGCGGCACGGCTGCTCTGCCGACGCAGCGTGTTCGATCGACCGGCGATCGCCATGCCGCGCTCGCCGGTCGATTATGCGCTGGAGCATCTGGGCAATCCAGACCTTGGCACGGCGCTGATCTGCGAAGCGCTCGATCTCTCCCCCCGCGCTGTCCAAAAAAGCTTCTTCCGCCATGTCGGCCTGACGCCGACCGCGTTCATCACCACGCGGCGGCTCGAACGGGCGGCGGCCTTGCTGGCGCGTGACGACGGCATGACGATCACGGATGTCGCCTTCGACGTTGGTTTCAGCGACTCCGCTTTCTTCACCCGCTGCTTCCGCCGTCATTTCGGCGTCTCGCCCAGCCAGTGGCGCAGCGGCCAGGGTGGTTCGCTTTTGTCCTGATCCCCGGTTCGCCCCTATCCAAGACGCGGTGGGGGCCGCCGCCTATGATGGCCGACAACACGCCGGAACAGGTGGGCCATTATGGGAGGATTGAAAATGGGCAAGTCGATGATCGCGGCGCTGATGGCGTCGAGCGCGATGGTCAGCACACCACTGTTGGCACAGGATGCCGAACAATCGGGCGGCATTGCCGAAATCGTCGTCACGGCGCAGAAGCGCGCGGAAAATGTGCAGGATGTGCCGATCGCCATTTCGGCCTTCACCGCTGAATCCTTGCAGGAACGCGCCGTCGGTAGCGTGTCGCAGCTTTCCGCCATTGCTCCCAACGTCAATTTGGACGCGGGCACACCCTTTTCCGGTTCCACCGCTGTCCTGTCCGCCTATATTCGTGGCATCGGGTCGGACGATTTCGCCTTCAACATCGATCCAGGCGTGGGCATCTATCTCGACGGCGTCTATCTCGCCCGCACGGTCGGCGCGAACCAGGATCTGCTCGATGTCGAGCGGGTGGAAATATTGAAGGGGCCGCAGGGCACCCTGTTCGGCCGCAACACGATCGGCGGCGCGATCTCGATCGTGACGGCCGATCCGGGTGACGAATTCAAAGCCAAGGGCGATGTGACGCTGGGCAGCTACAAGCTGTTTCAGGTGCGTGGTGCTGTGACGGTGCCAATCGCCGACGGCCTCAGCTCTGCACTTAGCTTCGGTATCAAGTCGCGCGATGGATTTCTCAAGCGACTACCCTATCCCGACCAGCGGGCGAACAATGCGCCGTCTTTCAACGCCTTCTCCGCCGCAGGCTATGACAGTGCAAACCGGGAAGGCGCAAATGACAATTGGAACCTGCGCGGCAAGCTGCGCTGGGACAATGGTGGCGCGGTGCGCGCGACCTTCGCGGGCGACTATAGCAAGGACAAGGGCACGTCGGCGAACAAGCTGATCGGCACGACCGAGTTCGTGCCTGGCAATTTCGCGGGTACGACCAACCTGCCCGGCACGGCGTTCGACCCGACCGGCACCACCGGCTTCCTGTTCGCTGGCCTCTATAATTTCTGCATCGGCAGCACAGGGGCAGAGATCGCCGCACGCAATGCCCAGGCCTTGTGTGGCGTGGCAGGCACGCAATTTAATCCGCAGTTTCAACTGGCCGGCGTCGCCGGCGCGAATGTCGATGGTAATCCCGCGAATGATCGCCTGCCCTGGGACGGTCGCTATCTGATCGACAATCCCGATCGCAGCTATGCCAGCGGGAACAGCTATTCCAATCTGCAAAGCTGGGGGTTGAGCGGGGTCATAGACTTTGATCTGGGCGACAATCTCGCGCTAAAATCGATCACCGCCTATCGGCAATTGAACTGGAATGCGGGGCTTGATGCGGACGGGTCGCCACTCAACTTCCTCCAGCTCAGCTTCACCATGAATCAATGGCAGTTCAGCCAGGAATTCCAATTGCTCGGCAACGCCTTCGAAGAGAAGCTGCGCTATGTTCTGGGTGCCTATTATTTCAAGGAGGCAGGCGATCTGCATGATTATGTGACCTTTGGCGAAGGGTTGGTGCAGGTCGATGGCCCCAATGAACTGGCGACCAAAAATTACGCCTTTTTCGGCCAAATCGACTATCGCCCGATCGACTTGATCGGCATTACCATCGGTGGGCGTTACACCAATGAGCGCAAGCGGTTCGAGGGCGGTCAGCAGGAGTTGAATGGTTTCAACTACAAGCTGTTCGGTTGCGCCGATGCCAATGGTAATATCTTCCCTGGCGGTGCTTTTCCGCTGGCACCAATCCCTTGTCAGGTCGGCTTGGGCTATCCCGATCCAAACAATCCCGTCCGCGTCTATACACCCGGCATGAACCGTAAGAAGTTCAGCGATTTCTCGCCCAAGGTCGGTGTGCAAGTCCATCCAGTGCACGATGTCATGCTCTATGGCAGTTGGTCCAAGGGCTACAAAACTGGCGGTTGGACCACACGCCTCACCAATCCACAGGGCAATGTTGCGCCCGACTTCAACGAGGAGAAAGCAATCACTTGGGAGGCGGGCATCAAGTCCACGCTGCTCGACCGGCATTTGCAACTCAACGCGGCGGTCTTCTCGACCAAATATCGCGATATCCAGCTCAATATCCAGGTCGGCACCTCGCCCACCATCGCCAACGCCGGCGATGCGCGCATTCGTGGCTTCGAGTTGGAGATGGTGGCGGCCCCGGTCGATGGCCTGACCATCAATGGCGCGGTCGGCTATATCGACGCCCAATATACGTCGGTGTCGGCGGGTGCTGCGGCGGTCGGCGGGGCCAATCCATTCCAGGCAGGGACGCTGGTGGGGGAAACGCTGCCCAAGACGCCCAAATGGAAGGTCAATCTCAGCCCCCGCTACGAAGCCAGGCTGAGCAATGGCGCGTCGCTGGTCATGTTGGCCGACTGGACTTATACGTCCAGCGCCTGGAACGACACGCAACGTACCCTCCTGCTCAAGCGCGTATCGACCGACATCGTCAACGCCTCGATCAGCTATCGCGAACCCGATAGCAAATGGTCGGTAACGGTGGGCGGCACCAACCTGACCGACAAGCGCTTCCTGACATCGGGCGGGTCGAACATCGCGGCGGGTGCGATCTTTGGCACCTATAACCGGCCGCGCGAATGGTATCTGCGCTTCGGCTTCGATTTCTGATCATGGGGCCGATCGCGATCAGGGCCGCCGTGGTGGAAACAGCCGGTGGTCCCTTCCACTTCGAAACGCTGGCCATGGACCCGCCCGGTCCCGACCAGATCCGCGTTCGGCTCCACGCCTGCGGCATCTGCCACACCGACATGGTGATGCGCGATGGCGCATTGCCCACGCCCTTCCCGGTCATATTGGGGCATGAAGGAGCGGGCGTGGTCGATGCGGTTGGATCCGCTATCGACCATGTGGCAGTCGGCGACCATGTGCTGCTCAGCTTCCATAGCTGCGGCGCCTGTGGTGCCTGCCATGACCATCAACCGGGCTATTGTGTCGAGTTCGTGCCGCGCAATTTCATGGGGGTCACGCAGGAAGGCGAAGGCGGCATCTGGCGCGGCGATCAGCGGATCGGCGGCAACATCTTCGGCCAGTCGGCCTTTGCGACCCATGCGTTTGCGCATCGCGACAATGTGGTGCGGATCGCCCCGGACCTGCCGCTCGATATCCTTGCGCCTTTGGGCTGCGGGATCCAGACTGGCGCGGGAACGGTGCTGGAAACCCTGAACGTTGCGCCTAGCCAGTCGATCGCGATCCTGGGGGCTGGGGCCGTCGGCCTGTCGGCCGTCATGGCGGCGGTGATAGCTGGAGCGGGACGGATAGTTGTGATTGACCGCCATGCAAGGCGCCTGGACCTCGCCCGTACGTTGGGCGCGACAGAAACCGGCAATGACCTCGGTGCCGTTGACGGCGTGTTCGATCATATTGCCGATACAACCGGCGTCCCGGCCTTGCTTGGCCCAGCCGTGGAGAAGCTGGCGCAGCGCGGAACGCTTGCATTGGTCGGTGCCTATCCGCCCGGCGGCTGCGCCATCGATCCCTCAGCAATCATGAGCATGGGGCGGCGGATCGTCGGCGTGGTCGAGGGCGGCATCGATCCGCAGCGCTTCATTCCCCGACTGATCGGCTATTATCGCGACGGCCGGTTGCCGCTGGAAAAACTGATCCAGCGCTATGCCTTTGACGACCTTCCGGCCGCCTTCGCCGCTTCGGAAAGCGGGGCCGTCGTCAAACCAGTGGTGGTGATGGATCACCCCTGACGTTCAGCGACCGGCAAGGCGGTTCGGGTCATAGCGTCAGCCCAGCAACAGGGAGACGCATCATGGTGGACAAATTGGGGACAGCGCCGACCGGCCTTTGTGACAGGCGCAGCCTGATTGCGACAATCGCGCTGCTGCCGCTTGCCGCCTGCGCGACACCCATGGGGCGCTACACCGTGGAGGAAGCGGTGCGCCGCCTGCTCCAATTGTCGAGCCAGCGCGCCTTTGCCCGCCTGACCGAACCGGGCGGTTTTTATGACGATCAACTTACCCGCATCACGCCGCCTGATCTGGGTGGGGACCGGGGCGGGGCGGTGCTGTCGGCGCTGCTGCGCACGCGCGCGGTGCGCGACCGGGTCGGCATGGCGCTCAACGATGTCGCCGTCGACCTGGCCGACAATGCCGCGCCGATCGTGATGGATGCGGTGCAGCGCATGACCCTGGCCGATGCCGTATCCGTCCTGCGTGGCGGGCCGACGGCGGCGACGGACCTTTTGGCGCGCGAAGCGCGTGGTTCGGTGGTCGAAGCGTTGCTGCCCGGCGCGTCGCGCGCGCTGCGATCGGACATGTTCGAAATGCTGACGGCTGCGCTTTCCGCCACCGGAGGCCGCGATTATGCAGCGCTGGCGGGCAATGTGTCGGGCCAGATTGGCGACGCCATCTTTCGCGCCATCGGCCGCGAGGAAGCGGAGATACGGCGCGACCCTGCCGCCACCCGCGACCCGATCCTGATGGCGCTGCTGCGATAAGCCCCTTGATTTTGGCGGCGCGCCGTGGTGTTCCGGCCCCCATGGAACAGAAATATCCCGGCGTCGCTGCTATCCCCTGGGACCAGCCCGCGACGATGATCGACCTGGACGGCAAACCGCCGCTGATCGGCACGATCCGCGACTGCGCCACGCATTTCGCGCTCTATAAGCCCCACGCCCAGACGCAGGCGCGGGTATTGCTGACCCATCCCGTCCATCGGGAAGGGCGCAAGACACGGACCTGGCTGCTCGAACCCAATGAGATCGAAGCGCTGGTCGTGCGGATGCGCAGCGAGGCGCATTAAAGGTCGATCAGCGCGCGTCGGGCCTCAATAATTCCACTGGACCTGGGTACGGATCAAATCGCCTTCGGCGCGACCCGTGCGGCGCTCATCCGCTTCGATACGCTTCATCCGCGCATAGGCCATGGTGATTTCCAGCGCCTTCCACGGCTGCCATTCCAGGCCCAGCTCGAATTCGTCCGTCTCCAGACGCGGTGCGTTGGTCGCGGCTTTCCAGCCGCCGCGATAATGTTGCCACCGCGCATAAGGCATGAGCGGGCCGAAGCTGTCCGATGTCGGCAGGCGCATCATCATCTGGACATAGCCGCCATTCAACTTGCTGGCGCGGATCGACTGGCTGGCCAGATCATATTGCGGCGCGCGGCCCCAATTCCATTCGGCCTGAATGCCGATCGGCTGGGGATAGAGCATGGCGTGGATGCCAGCGCGATTATCGTCATAGGACAGGGCGCTGACGCCGCCGCTGCGGATTTCGGGCTGGATGGTGTTGAGCATGGCCGACCCGCCGATTTCGAACACCTGGCCCGCAAAGGGGTCGCCCAGACCATCCAGTTCGAACGGCCAGGTCGCAAAGGCCACCTTCATCAAGTCTTTATTCTGCTCGGTCTTGTTAATGCCCTGCCCGTTGAAAACGCCCAGCCCGAACGCGCCATAATTGCCGAACAATTTTTGCCCATCATCGGCCAGCCGGTCCCAGATTTTCTGAACCGATGGCGGCGTATAATAGGCCACGACGCCCAGGTCGCGTTCGCCCGGCACGGCGCTGTTGATCGCGTCGCTGCGATCGAGCGTCAGGCGATTGGACGAGGATTGCATATTCTCCCAGCCATAGGGCACCTTCGACTGGCCGAACCGCAACCGGATGCTCTTGGCCTTGTCGAGGAAGATGTCGGCATAGGCGTCGCGCAACTGGCCGAAACCCTCCCGTCGCTCGCCCCCGCTCTGGTTGCTGACGGCGGTCGCGAAGTCCGGTTGCAGATAAAGCGATACGCGATCGGAAATATCGCCCTGCAGGACGAGGCGGACGCGGCGCAGCGTAAAGCCGCCATTGTCGGAAATGCCGCTGTCATGGACCGACCGCAGGCGCGAAACACCGGCAGGCGCGCTATCGTCGCCGGACAGGAAGGCGTTGTAGCGCATCTGGGTATAGCCGCGCAGCGACAGGCGATCATACCAGCCTTTCTTCGGCTTTTCGGCAGGCTGCGCATCGACAGGGCCGGGGCTGGGTGCTGAAAGGCTCGCCATCTGTGGCGCGGGAGCGGGAGCGGGGGCAGGGCTGGTCGGGACCGGCGCGGCGGCGGACGCGGTTGCCGGGGCGGGCTGATGGGTGGACAAAGCGGCGGTAAGGGCCTGCACCTGGGCCTTCAGCTCGTCGATCTGGCTTTGCAGTTGCTCGACCGTTTGCGCCTGCGCGGCTTGGGGCATCAGCGCCAGCAGGCTGACCGCCAGACCCATGCCGATATGTCTCGATTGTTTCACAGCCTTGTCCCTTGTTCGACAAGGGCGCCAGCTATGGCGGTTTAATGACTCTTTGATGACAGATCTTATCTGTTTTTATGACAGTAGCGACATGGAATTGTCACATAACTGGCGGCACGATCACAGGTCAGGACGCGAAGAGATCGCCCTGCCGTGGCCGGGTGGCAGGACGCCGTGCCAGGGGCGGCGCGCTGACCAGCGCGCGGGCGCGTCCGGTCAGGGTATAGACCGCCTGTCGCTGCGCGCCGCGGTTCAAATGATCGACGCGAAACCCCTGATAATGGCGTTTGAGCAACCCGGCCTTCACCAGTTCCGACACCGCGCGGCTGAGGTTCGTCTTGCCGGAGGTGCGGACACGCATACGCACTTCATCCTGCACCAAAGCCTCGTCCGCCGCCGCGTCGCCGGTCAGCCGCTCTTCCTTGCGCAATTCGTCCCTGACACGTTCGACCAGCGCCATCCGCCGGGGGTCTCGATGGCCCATGGGCGTCAACGCATCGCACAACCAGTCGCGCAACGACACCAGGCTGTCGTCCACCCGCACCAGTGGTCCGGCGCTACCATCGGGTCGCGCCACGTCCGCGATCAATGTCAGCAGCATGAAAGCATAGCGGGGACGCGAACAGCAATGCGACAATTGGTCGAGCAGCAGCGACACATCGCTGCCGCCGGCTGCGCGGGAGGGAAGGGGTGCGTGAAACATAAGGTGAATCAAGCACAGCCCGACTGCCTTGTGAATCCCTAATTTCCATCGAGTCGCACTTTGTCATGCGTGACACTTTGCCCTCTGGTAAAGTGTCAGAGGCGAGACTTTGCTGCGGGACCTACGGGTTGCGGTCGTGCTTGACGATCGATCTATTGGTGGGCGCGGCAAGATGATCGTCTACAGGACCGTCCAGACAAACGACCAGCCGTCCGGTGTCGCCTGCAGGTTCGTATTTTGGCGGGCTCTCCACTCGACTCATTTATTAACATAATGTATATTATCAATTAACGATGTCGCATGAGGTATCTGTTACCCTTTCATGACGGAAGCATTTGACGTTGGTGCTTTCCCGACTTAGGCGCGAGCGCACATTCACCTACGGGGTGCCCTGGCGCTGTCAGGGCTGAGAGGCGGATCGGGCGCAAGGGGCGCTTCGTCTGCAAACCCGCGAACCTGATCCGGGTCATACCGGCGGAGGAATAGGGACTATGCATCGTTACGCCATGATATCGTCTGTCTGTCTGACCACCCTCCTTATCGCTCTCAGCGACGTCGTATGGGCTGCGGATAGTGACTATGATAATCGCATTATCGTCACCGCTCGCGGGCGCGAGGAAATTGCGATTGCCGTGCCCGATACGGTTGCCGTTTATGATTCCACCGCCATCAGCGCTCGCAGGATGACGACGATCGATGATTTCATTGCCGCGACACCGGGCATTTTCATCGTCAATGATCAGGACCCCGGCACCAACCTGATTTCCGTGCGCGGCGTATCGACCAATCGCAACCAGTCGCCTTCGATTGCCTATATTGTCGATGGGCTGGCGCTGGCAGACTCCGAACTGTTCACCCTGCGCACCTATGATGTTGCGCGGGTCGAGATATTGAAGGGCCCCCAGGGCGCGCTGTTCGGGCGCTCGGCATCGGGTGGCGCGATTGCCGTGGCGACGAATGAGCCCGGCCCGGATTGGGGTGGCGAGGCAGCGGTCGGGATTGGCAACGGGCTTAGCTGGACTGCCGATGGCGTGGTCAATGCGCCCCTGTCCGACCGTGTGCAAGTGCGGCTGGCGGGTTCCTACCGCAACAGCGAGGGGTTCATCCGCAACAGCTTCCTGGATAAGAAAGTCGATGGCCAGATCAGCCGCAACCTACGGTTAAAAGCAACAGTGGCGCTGAGCGAAACTGCGACACTCAAACTGCGCGCGAGCTGGGCCGACGAGGAAGGCGGCGCGGCCTATATCTCGTCGGGCAATGTGACTGGCTTGTATGGCGGGCGGCTGGCAGGCGAAGCGCTGACTGATCCGTTCGGGGATTTCGAAGGACGTTCCGACCGTAATTATTGGGGTATTCAAGCGACTTATGAGCAACTTCTGGGCGATACCCTGAGCCTTAGCTGGACCGGCGGCTATGACGAATATCATAAGGATTTTGTCGAGGAACTGGATTTCCGCAATGACACGCCGATCACCTTGGGCGGCATTCCGCTCTTTCCAGATGGTATCCAGCCCATCTCTCAACCTGTTGATATTCTCGCATGGACCAGCGAGCTGCGGCTGACGTCGATGACCGATGGCCCGCTACGTTGGCATGTCGGGCTGTTTTTCCAGCGGCTGGAGCGCGACCGGACCGACGATTTCGGGCCCTTGCTGTTCGGTGCCGAGGCGCTGCGTGCCGAGACGCGATCGAACCAAATCGGTATCTTTGCCCAGGCGAGCTACGATATCGCGCCGCAGATCGAATTGACCGCGGCGCTGCGCTATGACCGCGACCGGCGCAAGGAAGATACGGTCGGCTCGACAAGCGGCGCGCTGGTCGCGCAGCGGGCGCGGACGTTCGACAAATGGCAGCCCAAGATTTCGCTCGCATGGCGGCCCAATGCGAACCTGACCGCTTACGTGACCGGCGCGGTTGGTTTCAAGGCGGGCGGGTTCAATCCCCTGCCCGGCGCTACGGACGTGTGGCAGGCGGTGTTCCCCGGCGAGACGACCAAGTCGGTCGAGGTCGGCATCAAGGCACAGAGCAGCGATGGCCGGGTGCGTGGATCGATCGCGGGCTTCGCCACCGATTACAGCAATTTCCAGAATACGGTGTTCCTGGGCAATTCGGTGGTGCTGTCGGTGCCGCAGGTCGATGTCCATGGGCTGGAGGCATCGGGCGATGTGGCGCTGGGTGCTGGGTTCCGCGTCGATGGTGGGATCGCCTGGACGCATAGCCGCACGGGTCGCTATCTGACCCCCAATCCGACGCCGGAACCGGGCGAACCGGCTATTGTCGACATGAGCGGCAAGCGGACGCCCAATGCGCCCGACTGGACGGTCAATGGCGGGATCGGTTGGCAGGGCCCGGCCGGACCGGCGTTGGTCGATGCGCGGCTGAGCATTGCCTATGTGTCGCGGGTGGATTTCGAGATCGACAATATCCTCCATACGCCGGGCTATACATCGGTCGACGGGCGGATCGGCGTGACCCAGGGCGCTTGGACGTTCGACATCTGGGCGAAAAATCTGTTCGACAAGCGCTGGGCAATCTCCGCCTTTGGCCAACAGCAATTGCCCCTGTTGCTGGGCCTTGGTCCCAATGGGCCGTTCGACAGTTTCACGATCAATACAGGTCGCCAGTTCGGGGCGAGTGCTGCAGTCAGGTTCTGACAGGAGACGAGATGATGGGCTTTTGTGCGGAGATATGGGACGAGGTCGCGCCGTTGCGGCGAGCCATCTTGGCTCATCCTTTCCTGACCGAACTGGCGGCGGGCACCCTGCCCTCTGCCAGTTTCCAGCACTATATCTTGCAGGACAGCCTGTACCTTGCCGAATATGCGCGGGTGCTGGCGATCGCGGCGGCGCGTGCGCCCAGTGCGGCCGGGCGGCTGGAATTTTCCGATGGCGCGAAGGTGGCGGTGCAGGTCGAGGAAGGGCTGCACCAGGCCTTTTTCGCGCAGTTCGGCGTGAGCGGTGAAATGGCGGCGACAGTCGAGCCCAGTCCGGCGTGCCTGGGCTATACCGGCTATCTGGCCAGCCTGGCGGCGACGCGGACCTATGAGGAACTGATCGCGGGGATATTGCCCTGCTTCTGGGTCTATTGGGAAGTGGGCTGTGCAATCCGGCCGCAAGCAGTCAACCCTAACCCCTATGCGCCGTGGATCGATACCTATGCCGCGCCTGAATTTGGCGAAGCAACGGATCGGGTGCGGGCGTTGGTGGATGCCGCGGCGGAGGCGGCCAGTCCAGCGGTACGGGACGCCATGGCCCAGGCGTTCCGGGTGGCGACGCGCTATGAGTGGATGTTCTGGGATTCGGCCTATCGGCGCGAAAACTGGCCGATCTGATCCCGTTCAACAAAGGCGTTTACCGACGACCGAGGGACGAAACATGCCCCCCTCCCCAGTCGATAGGCGTACAGCGATGCGGACAAGGGTTGCGACATTTTGCCCCCTTGTCGGACAGCGCTGTCCATCAGCCGTGGGCGGCGGTGATGATGATTTCGACCTTATAGCCTGGGTCGGCCAGTTTCGCCTCGCCGGTTGCACGGGTTGGCGCAGCGACGTCGGCGATCCAGGCGTCCCAGACGGCGTTCATTTCGGCAAAATCGGCCATGTCCGCAAGCCAGATGGTGGCGCGCAGAATGTTCGCCTTGCTGCTCCCCGCGAGCGCCAGCAAGCGCTCGATTTCGGCGAGCGTTTCCTGCGTTTGGTTGGTGACGCTCTCGCCCGGTGTGCCGACCTGGCCCGCGAGATAGACGGTGTCGCCATGGATGACCGCTTCGCTCATGCGCGGGCCGGTTTCGATGCGGGTAATGGTCATGGATATTCTCCTTGGAAACGTCAGCGGCGGTAGCGGGCGAGGCCGAGATCCGCGGTTTCGATGGCCGGGGGGCGGCCGCCGATAATGTCGGCGATCACCTGGCCCGACCCGCAGGCCATGGTCCAGCCCAGCGTGCCATGGCCGGTGTTGAGGAACAGATTGTCGAGCGGCGTCGCGCCGATGACGGGGGTAGAATCGGGGGTCATGGGGCGCAGCCCGCTCCAGAAAGTGGCCTGCGAGAGATCGCCCGCGCCGGGGAAGAGCGTGCCGACGCTATGGTCGAGCGTGTCGCGCCGCGCCTGTGGCAAGTCATTGGTATAGCCCGATAGTTCGGCCATGCCGCCGACCCGGATACGATCGCCCAGCCGCGTGATCGCGACCTTGTAGCTTTCATCGAGCAGGGTCGAGACAGGCGCGGCGTCTTCCCGCACGATGGGCACGGTGATCGAATAGCCCTTTACGGGATAGACGGGCAGACGCAGGCCGAGCGGGGCGAGGAGCAGCGGCGAGAAGCTGCCCATCGCGACCAGATATGCATCGCCGGTGACGGGGCCGTCATTGGTGACGACATGGCTGATCCGTCCGGCTTCGCGCGCCAGACCCTGGATGGTGCGGCCCATCAGAAATTCGACGCCGCGCGCGCGGGCCATGTCGGCGAGCGCATTGGTGAATTTGAAACAGTCGCCGGTTTCGTCATTGGGCAAACGAAGCCCGCCCGCGATCGGCGAAGCGCTGGCGGCGAGGCCCGGTTCGGCGGCGATGCAACCGGCGCGGTCGAGGACTTCAAACGGGACATTGTCGGCGCGCAGCACCTCGATATCCTTGGCGATGCCGTCCAGTTGCTTTTGTTCGCGGAACAGTTGCAGCGTGCCCTGGGTGCGTTCGTCATAGCGGATGCCGGTCGCTGCGCGCAGCGCGATCAACTGGTCGCGGCTATATTCGGCGAGGCGCACCATCCGCCCCTTGTTGATGCGATAGTCGGCCGCATTGCAATTGCCGAGCATCGCAATCATCCAGCGGATCATCGCCATATCGACATTGGGGCGCAGGATCAGTGGCGCATGTTGCATGAACAGCCAGCGTAGCGCCTTGGCCGGGATGCCGGGCGCAGCCCAGGGGGAGGCATAGCCGGGCGAGATTTCGCCGGCATTGGCGAAGCTGGTTTCCTGCGCGACGCCGCTTTGGCGGTCGATGACGACCACCTCATGGCCGGCCTGCGACAGATACCAGGCGGAAGTGACGCCGACGACGCCGCCGCCCAGAATGACGATCTTCATGGCTTATTGCTCCTGAATGGCGGCGGCGGGCGCGGGCAGATAGCGGCGCGCGTAACGGGGGCCGAGCCGGGTCAAAATCTCGTAGGAAATCGTGTCCGCCTGCATGGCGACATCATCAATCGACTGGTGTCGGCCGATGAGTTCGACTGGCGCGGCGGGATAAAGCAGATGGTCAGGGACATCGGTGACGTCGAGCGCCAGGCTGTCCATCGAGACGCGGCCGACGATCGGCGCGCGCACGCCACCGATATAGGCAAAGCCCCGGTTGCTCAGATGCCGTGGCCAGCCATCAGCATAGCCGACCGAGACGGTGGCGATGCGCGCGGTGCGGTCGCAGCAATGGGTGAGGCCATAGCCGACCCCTGCCCCGGCTTCGACGGTGCGTAGCTGGACGATATAGGCGTCGAGCGCGACGACGGCGTGCATCGGGTTGGGCTGGCCATGGGGGGCGCCGCCATAAAGGGCGATCCCGGCGCGGACGATGTCGCCATGGGTGACGCCCGACGTCATGGCACCGCCCGAATTGTCGATCGAGCGGGGCACGCCGGGGAATTGGCGGGCAATCGCATCGAAAGTGGCGCGCTGATGCGGGTTGAAGCTGTCTTCGGGATGGTCGGCACAGGCGAGATGGGTCATGATCAGTCGCAGGTCGATGCCTGCCAGCCGATCCGGCTGATCGCGCAAGACCGCAAGGTCGGTGGGCGCGAGGCCAAGGCGCGACATGCCGCTGTCGACCTGGATCACCGCGGGAAGCGTGCGGTTCAGGGCGCGGGCCGTTGCAGCCCAGCCGTCAATCTGTTCGAGCGAATTGAGGACAGGGAGCGCGCCGATCGCCGCGCAAGCCGCCTCTGCGCCGGGTTGCACGCCGTTGAGGACATAGAGAGTCGCGTTGGTCGGCAGATGGGGCCGCAAGGCGGTGGCTTCGCACAGATGGGCGACGAAGAAATGGCGGCAGCCCGCATCGAGCAGCGCCCGCGATACTTCGGCTGCGCCGAGGCCATAGGCATTGGCCTTGACCACGCCTGCGACGCTGGCGGGGGCGACCTGCGCGGCGATCAGCCGGTAGTTGGCGACCAGTGCGGCAAGGTCGATGCGCAAAGTGCCCGCCATCTGCAAATCCATGCCGCTTCCCCTTCTCATCTTGCGGCACTGTAGATCACGTTTCTTCGAAATGGGATGGCGAATGATCGAAGAATATTGCATTTCATGCTGTATATTAGCCGATTATCGCAATGGATTCGTAGATATGGCCATTTCCTTCGATACGACCGATCGCGCGATCCTGCGCCTGCTCAAGCTCAATGCGCGCCGCTCCAATGCCGAGATCGCGGCGGAGGTCGGCCTGTCTGCGTCCGCCTGCCATCGGCGCATCCGGCAGTTGGAAGCGCAGGGCGTCATTCGCGGCTATACGATCGTCGCGGGCGGGCGCGATGACAGTCCGCTGGTCAATGTCGTGGTGCAGGTGACGCTGGATCGGCAGACCGAGGATTATCTCGCCCGGTTCGAACATGCGGTGCGGCAATGCCCGGAAATCCGCGAATGTTTCTTGATGACCGGCGCGGTCGATTATTGGCTGCGCGTCGAGGCGGACAGCGTGGACGCCTATGAACGCATCCACAGCGAGATATTGTCGCGCCTGCCCGGCGTGACGCGGATCAATTCCAACATCGCCATGCGCGATGCGTTGCGGCCACGCCGGGGCAAGGGTGCGGGTTAGAAAGCGTCCGCTTCCAGCGCCATGATCGTGGCTTCGCCGGCCATGATGCTGGCGGCCAGGGCGTCGGCCTGGGGCAGCATGCGTTGCGCGAAGAAGGCGGCGACGGACCGTTTGGCGTTGTGGAGCGGTGTGTCGTCCTGCGCGGCGGCGGCCATGCGGGTCCACATCCAGCCCATGGCGACGAGCGCGAAGAGGCGCAGATAGTCGACCGCCGCCGCGCCGGACGCATCGACCGATGCGCCGCGCAGGGAGGCGGTGACATCGCCCAATTTGCCAAGCGCCTCGCGGGTGCGGGTTGCGATCGGCAGGTCGGTGGCGTCGAGATCAGCGGCGATCAGGTCAAAAAAGCCCTCGACCACCGCGCCGCCGGACAGGGGCAGTTTGCGCGCGACCAGATCCATCGCCTGCACGCCGTTGGTGCCTTCGTAAATCTGGGCGATGCGGGCGTCGCGGACATATTGTTCCATGCCCCATTCGCGGATGTAGCCATGGCCGCCGAACACCTGTTGCGCCTGCACCGCGCTTTCAAAGCCCATATCGGTGAAGGCCGCCTTGACCACCGGGGTTAGCAGCGCGACCAGCGCGTCGGCCTTGGCGCGCTCTTCGGCATCGGGATGGGCGTGGGCGCGATCGAGCTGGAGCGCGGTCCAGCCCGCCAGTGCGCGGCCCGCCTCGACAAAGGCGCGGATGGTGAGCAACATGCGGCGGACATCGGCATGTTCGATGATGGCGACCGGGTTGCGGCTGCCATCGGCGCTGCGGCCCTGGAGCCGTTCCTTCGCATAGCTTGCCGCCTGGCCATAGGCGGCGCCGGCAATGCCCAGTCCCTGGATGCCGACCATCAGCCGTTCGGCGTTCATCATCGTGAACATGGCGGCGAGGCCGCGATGCGGCTCGCCCACCAGCCAGCCGGTCGCTTCGTCATAATTCATGACGCAGGTGGGCTGGGCGTGAATGCCCATCTTCTTTTCGAGCGCACCGACCGACATGCTGTTGCGGATGGTGAAGCCGCCATCGGTGTCGGGCAGGAATTTGGGGACGAGGAAGAGGCTGATCCCCTTGACGCCGGGCGGGGCGTCGGGGAGGCGCGCTAGGACGAGGTGGATGATATTGCCGCCGAAATCATGGTCGCCGGATGAGATGAAGATTTTCTGGCCGGTCACGGCATGGCGGCCATCGCCGAGCGGCACGGCCTTGGTCTTGAGCAGGGCAAGATCGGTGCCCGCGCCGCTTTCGGTCAGTGCCATCGCGCCGGTCCATTCGCCGCTGACCATTGGCGCGAGATAGGCGGCTTTGAGGTCTTCGCTGGCATGGGCGATGATCGCTTCCACCGCGCCGCGCGTCAGGCCGGGGAAGAGGCCGAAGGACAGGTTGGTGGCCGACAGCATTTCGTCGAGCCAGAGTTGGAGGATGAAGGGTAGCCCCTGCCCGCCATGGTCCGGCGATGCGGCGAGCGCGGGCCAGCCAGCCGCTACGAACTCGCGATAGGCGTCGGCAAAGCCCGGTGGGGTGATGACGGCACCTTCGACCAGGCGGCTGCCCTGTTCGTCGCCTTCGCGGTTGAGGGGATAGAGACGGTCGGCGCACATACGCCCCGCCTCCTCCAGCACGGTGATGGCGAGATCGGCGTCCACGTCCTTGCCGACTTCGGCCATCGCTTCATCGAAGCGCAGGACGTGCGTCAACAGGAAGCTGTAATCGTCGATTGGGGGGACATAGCTGTACATCGGGCCTCTCCTGCTGGCGTAGTCGAGGACTATACCAAACACCTGTTACAGTCAACCATAAGCGGCAGATGGACTGCCTTCGGCGCGGCCCTTTACACAATCATCGCATCAAGCCGGCCTTGCGCAGGGCGTCTTCGATGATGGCGCTGACGCCGGTCGCTTTATGCGCGGGCCTTGGGGTCGGCCTTCTGGCGTGCATGGGTTGCGGGGGTGTGCTGATCGGCCGGGGGCGTTCGACTTGCATTGCGGACGATCGGCGCATCTCGGACTTGGTCATCAGCCCCCAGGCTTGTGCGATCTGGCCGGTCGAGGAGATGCCGGCTTCCAGCATATAGGGCGCGGCGTGGCCATGGCCGTCCGGCCCGACCGTGTTCAGTGGCGTGCCATGGCCCATGCCAACGATCTCATAGGACTCGATCACCGCCCTCCCCTTTTTGTCGCGCCAGGTGCGGCGTGGACTGCCGTCGATGATCATTTGCTCGGTAGGCATAATATCGACGCCATGCAGCGCCTGCCATTGGGCGAGGACGCGGTCCGCGTTGGAGGGGGCGACGGTCTGGTCGGCGCTGCCCTGCCAGACGGAGATGGTCGGCCATGGTCCCTGATGGCCGGACGCGGCCTTGACCAGTTCGGGTAGGCGATCGTCGGGCGGATAGCCCTCCCCGCGCATCCTGGCGAAGGCGTCGTTGACTGACGCAGCGCAACCGAAAGGAAGGCCTGCGATGATCGCGCCGCCTGCGAACAGTTCGGGATAACAGGCGAGCATGATTGACGTCATCGCGCCGCCCGCTGACAGGCCGGTCACGAAGATGCGGCTTTGGTCGATGCCATGGGTGGCGACCATCGTGTCGATCATCTGGCGGATCGACAGCGCTTCGCCGGAATCGCGGCGGGAATCGACGGGCGAGAACCAGTTGAAACAGAGATTGGGGTTGTTCGACCGCTGCTGTTCGGGGAAAAGCAGCGCAAAGCCCTGTTTGTCGGCGAGTTCCGACCAGCCTGCGGCGTAATCATAGCCCGCTGCATTCTGGGTGCAACCATGGAGGACGACGACTAGCGCCGCATCTTTGGCGAGATTTGCAGGCACATAGGTTCTGGCGCGCAGGGCACCGGGATTGCTACCAAAGGCCAGCAGATCGTCCAGCCGATCCGGGACCGGATCAGCGGAATGACCATGCGCCATCGTTCGAAAACGGGCGAGTTGGGCAATGGTGGAACTTAAACGCATCATCATATTGTCTCCGGCGCGGCAGGGGCCTCCATTACCCCATAATGCCTGAACCGCACATATCGTTGCTGCGATGCACAATATAATGGTTAGCCATTTACCCCTATCTTTATGAGCTAAAAGGGATAAATTTATGAATTATATTGCAATGCAGCACATATTCATGCATCTGGTTCCGGCCAATGTTCGGCGCGTTGAGCCGCTTCGATCAGGCTTTTGCCGGTTTCCGAAGCGGCATGGGCCGTCATCGTCACGGCGATACCATCAGGGCCGTCCAGCAGAACCAGTCCATCTTCGGCGCTGGCGATACCTGGCTGCGTCTGCGTACCGGCAATGGGGGGATCAGCGCTCATGAGGAATGGCTTTCATTGGATGAATGTTGAGGACCGGCATCGATATAGAGATAGTCGGGGCTGAATTGCCCCCGTCTTGCGAGCCCCTTAACGTCGAGAATATCGACGAGGGAGGAGCGGAAGACGCATAAACCCTCCTCCCGCAACTGGCGCAGGACGCGATTAGCATGGACATTGGTAATGCCGCATATTTCGGCAATGTCGTTTTGGGTAACGCCAAAGGCGAAGCGTTTGCCGTCGCTCAAGCCGACAGGCTGTAGCCGGGCATTTGTTTCGCTGAGGAAATGCGCCACTCGACCGACCGCGTCCAACCGGCCGAGGCGGAAAAGCCAAGCGCGATGGATAGCCGCGTCGAGCAAGGTGGAAAACCATAATTTGCGGGTCAGTTCCGGCTTGTTTGCGTTGATGCCGTCCAGCGCCCGGTGGGGTACGATCGCAACCGTCGCCGCGGTCAATGTCGCCACGTCATGATCAAGCGTTCTAAGCGGATAGGCATGCAGGTCGACAAAGTCGCCTGGCACCTGAACGGCGACGAGTTGGCGCATGCCTTCCTTGTCATCAAGATAGCGGCACATGAAGCCATCAATCAACAATGTGCTGTTCGACAGCGTTTGACCGGCACTGACGATGGTGGTGCGCGCGTCGATAGTGCGGACCTCGGATATGGCATTTTCCAATATGGCGCGCTCCTCCAACGCCAGATGGACGCCCCGCCGCCCCTTCAGAAATCGATCCGTGAACAAGATATTGTCCTTCATATAGACGGCGACCTTCGCCCCGGTCGCCATTGAAGGCATGAACGGGCCGGCGCGCGAGTATATCCAGATGATGGGCCGAAATCGTCATGATATAGATTAGTATTTGTCGGAAGGCCGCAACTTGCAAGCTGACCGCGGGTTCTCCCGCCATGGCATTCCTACGGCCCCTCCCCGCGAACACTGCCGGGCAATGCATTGCCTTCGTTCGCATATCCGCGCGCTTTCAACCAAGGATTTTTCATGGCCAAGTCAGACAAGCCCACTCGTCCGTCCAGCATTGTAGCGGCACAATCGGCCCGCATGGCACCCCCGCCGCCTCCCGCAGATGGCGTGTCGGATGTCTATGCTGAACCGCAGGCCGAAGGCGGCGAGACGCATCAGTGTGCTGGCGGTGACGTAGCCATCATGACGACCGCGCAAGGCATTCCGGTTGCCGACGATCAAAATTCGCTGAAGCAAGGTGCGCGGGGACCAACCTTGCTGGAAGACGCCCATTTTCGCGAGAAAATGTTTCACTTCGACCATGAGCGCATCCCTGAGCGCGTCGTTCATGCCCGCGGCTATGGCGCGCATGGCTATTTCGAGCTGACGGAATCGCTGAGCGATGTGACGCGCGCCGATGTGCTGCAGCGCGTGGGCGAGAAAGTGCCTGCCTTCGTGCGCTTTTCGACCGTCGCGGGATCGAAGGGATCGGCCGACCTTGCCCGCGATGTGCGCGGCTTTGCGGTCAAGCTCTATACGCAGGAAGGCAATTGGGATCTGGTCGGTAACAATATCCCGGTCTTTTTCATTCAGGATGCCATTAAATTCCCTGACCTGATCCATGCCGCCAAGCCGGAGCCGGACCGGGATTTCCCGCAGGCGCAGACCGCCCATGACAATTTCTGGGATTTCATCAGTCTGTCGCCCGAAGCCATGCATATGGTGATGTGGACGATGTCGGACCGGGCGATCCCGCGCTCGCTGCGTACGATGGAGGGTTTTGGCGTTCACACTTTCCGCCTGGTCGATGCCGAGGGCAAGTCGACCTTCGTCAAATTCCATTGGAAGCCCAAACAGGGTTTGCAGTCGGTCGCCTGGAACGAGGCGGTCAAGATCAACGGGGCGGATCCGGATTTCCATCGCCGCGACCTGTGGGACGCGATCAATGCGGGCGATTTTCCCGAATGGGAATTGGGCGTGCAGTTGTTCGACGATGCGTTCGCCGACAGTTTCGATTTCGATGTTCTCGACGCGACCAAGCTGATCCCCGAAGAATTGATCCCTGTGCGGATCGTCGGGCGGCTGGTGCTTGACCGGGTGGTCGATAATTTCTTTGCCGAAACCGAGCAGGTCGCTTTCTGCACGCAAAATGTGCCGCCAGGCATCGATTTCAGCAACGACCCGCTTCTGCAGGGTCGCAATTTCTCCTATCTCGATACCCAGATCAAGCGTCTGGGTGGTCCCAACTTCACGCATATCCCCATCAATGCGCCCAAATGTCCGATGGCCCATTTCCAGCAGGACGGGCATATGGCGATGCGCAATCCCAAGGGCCGGGCCAATTACGAGCCCAATAGCTGGGGCGCCGAACAGGGTGGCCCGCGCGAAGACCCGGCCAAGGGTTTCGTCAGTGTCGCCACGGTCGAGGACGGTCCCAAGCAACGGGTCCGGTCGGAGAGTTTTGCCGATCATTATAGCCAGGCGCGGCAATTCTATATCAGCCAGATGCCGATCGAGCAGAAGCATATAGGCGATGCGATCGTGTTCGAGCTGAGCAAGGTCGAACGTCCCGACATCCGTTCGCGGACGGTAGCGCATCTGCGCAATATCGACGAGACGCTGGCGGCTACTGTTGCAGATGGTTTGGGGCTACCCCTGCCGGAGCCTGCAAAGGCGGCGCGCGCCACGATCATGGACTTGCCGCCGTCCGATGCTCTGAGCATCCTCAAGAACGGGCCGGACAATTTCAAGGGCCGCAAGCTCGGTATCCTTTTGACCGACGGCGCCGATGCCAAGATGTTCGACGCGCTGGTCAAGGCGGTGGACCAGGAAGGCGCGGTCTATGAGGTGATTGCGCCCAAGATTGGCGGCGTTACTCTGTCCGATGGCACGGCGGTTGCGGCCAAGCAGAAGATCGACGGCGGGCCATCGGTTCTCTATGATGCGGTTGCGGTGGTCGCTTCGGCGGATGGCGCGGCGTTGCTGGCCATGGACGCGGCGGCCAAGGACTTCGTCACCGACGCCTTTGCCCATTGCAAGTTCATGGGGCTTACGGCAGAGGCACAGATCTTGTTCGAAAAGGCGGGTATCGCCGACGATCTGGACGAGGGCTGCCTGCCGCTTGCTACAGCGAAGGACGCCACGAGCCTGCTGACCGCCTGTCGCGGGCTGCGCCATTGGCCACGGGAAATGACCGTGGATCTGGACGCCGTGCCCGACGCCTGATCTCGATCTTCGATCAACCGGGGGCGAATGCGTTTTCGCCTCCGGCCCTCTTCTTGTCCAAAGGATATCGTTGATGCGGATTGGCATTATCGCCCATCTCAAGCATCCCATTGCGGAGCCGTTTGCGGGCGGTTTGGAGATGCACACGCATCTTCTGGCCCGGTCCCTGCGGGATCGCGGTCATGCCGTGACTGTCTTTGCGTCATCCAGGTCAGAGCCTGCGCTAGGGTTGGAAGCGATCTGTACGGAGACGGCGATAACGTCCGTTGGCACGACGGAAGCGAGCGACATCGCCTTTTTCCGCGAGCATCATGCCTATTTGAGCCTGATGACCAGTCTGCGCGATCGCGATTTCGACGTCATTCACAATAATGCGCTCCATTATCTGCCGCTGACCATGGCCGACAGCCTGCCCATGCCAATGGTCACGACGTTGCACACGCCGCCTTTCTGCTGGCTGGAAAGCGGCATTCGCCTGTGCGAAGCGCCCAATCATGCGCTGGTGGCGGTGTCGCAGTCGGTGGCGACGCAGTGGAGCCATGTAGCGCCCGCCGACGCCGTCATCCTCAACGGCATCGACTTGCGGAAATTCGTCTTTCGCGCGCAGGCCGACAGCGCGCCCTATCTGGTCTGGTATGGGCGGATCGTGCCGGAAAAGGGGCTGCACCTGGCAATCGAGGCAGCGCGCCTCATCGGCTTGCCGTTGCGCATAGCCGGGCCGGTGCTGGACGAGGACTATTATCGGGCGGTGATTGCACCTGCGTTGGGCTCGGACATCATTCATGTCGGCCATCTTGCGCATAGGGAATTGGCGCAGTTGGTGGCTGGGGCCAGCGCGTTTCTGTGTACGCCCTTATGGGACGAGCCTTATGGGCTGGTCGTGGCCGAGGCATTGGCCTGCGGCGTGCCAGTGGCTGCCTTTGCGCGGGGTGCGATACCGGAAATTCTTGATTCCAGTTGTGGAGTTCTGGCTACGCCCGATGATGTTGGGTCGCTGGCGGAGGCAGGCCGTGCCGCATTGGCGCTGGATCGGCGAGCCTGCCGCGCGCGGGCGGAGCAGATGTGCGACGCCAACCGCATGGTGGAAAGCTATGAGGCGCTCTATCAGCAGCAGATAGACTTGGGCAGGCCGGTGCCGCGCGATGGCCGGGCGGCCATGCATCTGGTGCCGCCGTCCTCGCCGGAATCGCTACGCGCGATGCTACATGGTTGAGCCGACGATCAATTTTTGCGTCTGTGTGCCTGCACGGAACGAGGCCGAAAGGTTGCCGGTGCTGCTCGACGCACTGGCCGCGCAGGATTGGCCAGGTCCGGTGATGGTATCGATCGGCGTTAATAATACGACGGACGATAGCCTGGACGTGATTGGCAGGGCGCAGCGGCAACATGGCGCGCTTCTCGACATCACAGTGGCTGTCGCGGATTTTGCGCCGGAACTGGCGCATGCCGGATCGGCGCGCAAATTGGCGATGGATGCCGGGTTGGCGCGGATTGCGATGGCGAAGGATGGCGTGCTGGTCAGCACCGATGCCGACAGTCGTCCGCCGGTCGACTGGCTGCGCAATATCGCCCAAGCTCTGGACCGGGGTGCGGACATGGTGGGTGGCCGGATCGATATCGATAGCGAAGAACCCTTGCCCCCGGCCGTTTCGGCGCTGCGTGCGGCATGGGATGCCTATTGGGCGGCGGTGCGCGCGATCGAGGATGCGATCGATCCCCTCCCCTGGGATCTTGCGCCGCGCCATGGCGATCATACGGGCGCTTCGCTGGCGATCCGTGCCTCTGTTTATCAGGCCTGTGGTGGAGTGCCCTTGCTCGCGACGGGTGAGGATTGGGCGTTGGTGACGGCGGCATTGGCGCGGGGAGCGCGGCTCGCCCATCCGGCTGACGTCTATATTGCCGTATCGCCGCGACTGGATGGCCGTGCGGAGGGTGGCATGGCGAGCGCGATGCAGCAGCTTTACCGGGACGCGGAGGAAGGCGGTCGGCCGATGGCGCCTGCCTTCTACCATTGGCGCGAGCGGGCAATGTGGCGCAGGCGGTTGCGCGCGCGGGCGGATGGTCATGCGCTGATCGCGCGACGCGAGCCATTATTGCCGCCAATGCCGCATGACATGGCGCTGGAGATAAGCGCATGATGCGGCGACCGATCGGCTATTATGTCCACCATCATGGTGCGGGACACAGGGCACGCGCGCGGGCGATTGCCGCCGCGAGTGACTGGCCGATCATATTGCTGGGGACCGGGGTTGGCGAGGCCGGGATCGACTTGCCCGACGATCGGCCGCTGTCGGGCCGTTTCGATGGCGTGGACGGCAGCGAAGGACGGCCCGCAGCGCTCCATTATGCGCCGATCGACCATGACGGCGTGCGATTGCGCGTGGCGCGGGTGGCGCAATGGATCGCGACCGAACGCCCCGCGCTGATGGTCGTGGATGTCTCGGTGGAGATGGCGATGCTGGCGCGGCTGGCATCGGTGCCGACCATCTGTGTCCGGTTGAATGGCGCGAGGAACGATGTGCCGCATCTGGAGGCTTTTCGGGGCGCGGTGGCGCTGCTCGCCCCCTTTCATGCCGATCTGGAACGGGAGTCGACACCGACATGGGTGCGGGAGCGGACCAGCTATCTGCCGGGCATTACGACTGCCGTGGCGGGGGCGGTGTTGCCGTCGGGCCGGATATTGGTAGTCATCGGTCGCGGGGGTGCGCCGGGCGATGGCGCGCGGCTGGCGCAGGCGGCGCGGGCTTGCCCGGATCTGCAATGGCTAGTGATTGGGCCGGTATCGCCGGTGGGCGATTGCCCCGCCAATCTCGATGTTGCGGGTTGGGTCGAGGATGCGGCGCGGGAGATCGCGGCGGCCGATGTGGTGATCGGTGGAGCGGGAGAAGGACTGGTCGGCGCGGTATTGGTCGCGGACCGGCCGTTTATCTGCATGCCCGAAGCGCGGCCCTTTGGTGAGCAGCAGGCCACGGCCAGTGGTCTTGCGCGTCTGGGCGCGGCGGTGGTGCTGCAGGATTGGCCGGAGGCTGCGGCATGGCCGTCCTTGCTGGCGCAGGCGAAGGCACTGTCCCCGGAAGCGCGGAAGCGGTTGCACGATCCGCAAGGCGCGCGAACGGCGGCGATCTGGCTTAGCGAACAGGCGGCATCGGCGTGAGCGTTGCGCCCTCCCCTATTGCGGATGACGCGCATCCGACGGCGCGGGCTGAAGCTGTTGCGCCAAGGCTGATGGAATTGGGGGCGCGCTATGACGCCGCGCCGGTCTTTCCGATCGACAGTATGCAATGTCTGGCGGCGGCGGGCCTGCATCGTTGCTTTGCGCCGGTCGCTTGTGGCGGGCTTGATTTTGGCGGCGACGAGGACGCTTGGCATCTATGCCTGTTCGATGTCCTGCGGATTATCGGTCGCGCCGACCTGAGCGTCGGGCGGCTCTATGAGGGGCATGTCAATGCGATGATCCTGTTCGATCATTTCGCGACGGCCTCGCAGAAACATAGTCTCGACCAGAGGCTAGATGTGGGGGCCTTTTACGGCATGTGGGCGACCGAGCCGCCGCCGGGTGTGAAGATGGTGGGTCGGAAGCTGCAGGGGGCCAAATCCTTCGCCACGGGCGCGGGAGGGCTGGCGCATGCGATCATCACTGTGCAGCCGGAGGACGGCGCGCGGCAATTGGTCGTAGTGGCGGCCGACGATGCGGCGCGAGCTCATCTGTCGCAATGGCGGGTGCGGGGCATGCGCGCCACCGGCAGCGGGCTGTATGATCTGACCGGGATGGTGGTTGCGCCCGAAGATATGTTGGGCGGACCGGGCGATTATGATCGCGAACCGCTGTTCACCACCGGGGCGTGGCGGTTTACCGCCGTGCAACTGGGCGGCATCGAAGCGCTGTTGATCGAGACGCGCGCGGCGATGTCGGACATGGCGCGGGGCGATCCGGTCCAGCGGGCGAAATTCGCCGATGCGGTAGCGGCCACGCGCACGGCTTATCTGTGGGTGCGCGAGGCGGCTTTGCGCGCGGCGCGGAACGATAGCGATGGTCCGGCCTTCGCGCGGATGACGCGCGGCGTGGTGGAGCGCGCGGCACTGGATGTCATGGAACTGGCGGCGCGGATCGTCGGCACGCGCAGCGCGATGGACGGGCAACGGATCGACAAGATCAGCCGGGACCTAAGCCTCTATCTGCGCCAGGGTGGTCCCGATTATGCGCGGGATCAGGCGGCGCTTGCCTGGCTGGATCATGATGCCTGGGGCGCGGAGGATCTGTTGTGGTGACCGCTGCGCTGTCTTCGCGCCAGTGGCGCGACCTGCGCTGGCTGGTGCTGGCGCCGCATCCCGACGACGAGACATTGGGCGCGGGCGCGCTGATCGCGCAGACGGCCAAGGCCGGGCGGTTGGCGGGCCTAGTCTATCTGACCGATGGCGCGGGGTCGCATGATGCCACCCCCCGGCTGGCGGTGATACGGCGGCGCGAAGCGGCCAGGGCAGTTCAGCGGTTGTCGGGTGGACGAGCGCGGCAGCCCGTACATCTGGATTGGAAGGACGCTGCTCCCGCGAGGCCTGGCGATCTGCTGTTCGAGCGGACAGTGCGCTATGTGGCTGTCCTATGCCGCCGCTGGCGGGTGGATGCGCTGGCGGTCACGGCCTGGCATGAGCCGCATTGCGACCATGCTGCCGCGACGGCGCTGGCCTATGCGGTGCATGCGCGGGCGATGCGTCGTCTGGTCGTGGCGGAATATCTGGTCTGGGCCGACGAGCTAGATCAACGCGCGCGGCACGCGATCCATACGGCCCCGATGGCTGCGGGACAGCGACGCTTGGCGCTGGCGGCCCATCGCAGCCAATTAAGCGCCGCATATGGCCCCGGCTTTCGCTTGTCCCCCGAACAGCGACGCATGGCGGCGCAAGATATACTCTATGTACGGAGACGGTCATGACGCGGTATGCAAGCAGTCTGGCCCCCGAATATTTTGAGCAGATGTTTCAGGGAACAGATGATCCCTGGTCGCTGGAAACCAGCGCTTATGAGCAGGAGAAATATGCTCATAGCATCGATGCGCTGGGCGAGCGTCGTTATGAACTGGTATTCGAGATCGGATGCGCGAAGGGCATGTTGACGCGGCAGTTGGCCGAGCATTGCCGGACCCTGGTGGCGATCGACGTCAGCGAAACGGCGTTGCTGGCCGCGCGCGAGCGTTGCGCAGCGTTCGATCATGTCTCGTTCAACCGGATGACCTTTCCCGCGCAAGTGCCGTTGGGTGGTCCGTTCGATCTCATCATCCTGTCCGAAGTCATTTATTATTGGGATGATGCGGATATCCGGCGGGCCGCCGAATGGGTGGGTACGCATGGCGCGCCGGGCGGAGACCTATTGCTGGTCCATTGGACGGGCGAGACGGACTATCCGCAAAGCGGCAACGAGGCGGTCGAGAAGTTTCGAGCCGCATTGCCGGGACAGGTGGAGGTCGTCACAGCGGAACGCCGCGACCAATATCGGCTCGATCTGTGGCGCATGTCGGCATGACAATGAGCGTCCTGACGATCGTCAAGAATCGGTCGGGGCATCTGGCGCAATTGATCGAGGGATTGGGGCGGTGCGAGGCACTGCCTGACCAACTGGTGATCGTCGATATGGGCAGCGATCCGCCCGTCGAGGTAGAGGCAACGCCTTTTCCGCTGCATATCGTACGGCTCGATCAACCGGGCCTGCCGCTGGCAGCAGCGCGCAATGCGGCGGCGCATGCGGCGGGGGGCGATAGGCTGTTGTTTCTGGATGTCGATTGCATTCCGATGCGGGACCTGACGGCGGCGATGGCGCGAGCGTTGACGGAGCAGGATGCGCTGATCTGCGCGGAAGCGCTCTATCTTGGCCCCAAGGACGCGCGCGGCGCGTGGGACGAGGCAGTTTTGATGCAATGCGCGAAGCCGCACCCGGTTCGTCCTTTTCCCGCCGCGGGCTTGCGCGAAGAACATAATGCCGGGCTGTTCTGGTCTTTGATCTTCGGCATTCGACGCGAGCAGTTCGTCAAACTGGGCGGGTTCGATGAGGCTTTTACCGGCTATGGCGCGGAAGATACCGACTTCGGCTTTCGCGCGCGGGAGGCGGCCCTGCCGCTGCTGTTCCTGGGAGGCACCGGGGCGTTTCATCAATATCATGATGTGATCGATCCACCGCTGCAACATCTGACCGATATCGTGCGCAATGCGCGGCTGTTTCGCCAGAAATGGGGGATATGGCCGATGGAAGGCTGGCTGGCCGCCTTCGAAAAGGCGGGATTGATCGCGCGTGAGGGCGATGCGATCAGTCTGGTGCGCATGCCGACCCTAGCAGAGGTGGATGCGGCGCGGATCATAAGTTCCGACTGACCCATCTGGACAAAAAATCGGCGGGGTTGCCCCCGCCGATCCGCTTTTTTCTTAGTGCTGCATCGAATGCTTGATGTCGCGCATCTGGTCATGCCCGGCCTTTACCGAGCTGTAGCAGCTTTCGATCACGCTGCGGACGGCGGGCGAAAGCTTCATGTCGCCCAGCGCATCTTCGAACTTGGCCTTGATATGATCTTCGCCGGCTTCGACTTCGTTGACAATCGCCTTGTCATCCTGGCCGGTGACGATGGCCTTCAGGTTGAGGAACATGCGATGCGCGCCAGCGAGGATGGTGCCGTCATCTTCGGGATTGCCGCCAAGACGGGCGACTTCCTGTTGCAGACGGGTGGCGACTTCGCGGCGCTCGGCCGCGCGGCTGGTGAAGAGCGTCACGAAGCGACCGCCTTCGCTGTCCTTGGCGGCTTCGGTATAGCCATCGGCGCTGTCGATCGTGGTGGCGATCAGGCCATTGAGGGTCGAAATGTCGTGGCTGTTGTCGGACATGATGGTTCCCGTCTTGAAAGATGAAAACCGGCGCCATTGGCAACCGGATACCCCCCTCAACGACGCGGATGCGGGAAAGTCGCATATAAATGTTGGTCTTTAACCTCCATCAATAAGATTGCGGAAAAGCTATTGGAAAGGCTTTGTCGCAGGCAACCACCGTAGGCGTTTCGAGAAAAGTGGATTTGCCTGTCATCAGAAAAGCGTAACAGTGGCAGGTATGAAAGCGATTGAGACACAGATGCTGCGGGGCGCGCATGTAAGCCTGGCCGCCGAGATGACCGGCCCCGCCGATGGCCCGCCGATCCTCTTCCTGCATGGCGGCGGGCAGACGCGACAAAGCTGGCGCAAGGCACTGGCCGAGGCCGGGCGACGCGGCTTTCGCGCCATATCCGTGGATTTGCGCGGGCATGGCGACAGCGACTGGTCGCCTGACGGCAGTTATAGCCTGTCCATCTTTGCCGATGACCTGCGCGCCGTACTGGCCCAGTTGGACCGGCCGCCGGTCTTGGTCGGCGCGTCGCTGGGCGGCATCATCGGGATGATCGTGGCTGGAGCAGACGCCGACGCGATCCGTGCGCTGGTGCTGGTGGACATTAGCGCGACGATCAATGTCGAAGGGGCGAAGGAAGTGATCGCCTTCATGCAGGCCGGATCGGAAGGCTTCGCGTCGATCGCGGAGGCGGCGAATGCGGTATCGGCCTATCTTCCCCATCGCGACAAGCCGCAAAGCATACAGGGGCTGGCGAAAAACCTGCGTCAGCGGGGCGAGCGCTGGTATTGGCATTGGGACCCGGCCTTCATGACGATGGACATGGATACCAATGAGCAGGCGGAAGGTTCGGCCGTGCTGGAGACGGCAGCGCGGAGCCTGACCATTCCCACCCTGCTGATACGGGGCGGGCGCAGCCGGATTGTGACCAAGGAAGGCGCGCGCGCTTTCATGGAAATGGTGCCGCATGCCGACTATGTCCATATCGACGGTGCGCATCATATGGTGGCGGGCGACGCCAATGATGCGTTCAATGATGCGGTGTTCCGATTTGCCGATCGGCAGGTGGAAAGATCAGCGCAGGCTGACGGGTGACGCGCACAAAAAAGGCGACGCCGGAGCGTCGCCCTTATCTGGTGCGTACTGACACTTGTTAACTGCCAGACCGCGATCTCTGAGGTTTTAAGGTCGCACAAGATTCCATCGTCGTCAATAGTGACAATGATCGACAGACCCATTTCGGCGCAGGATTTGCCTTGACCTTAATCAAGTAACTTGGCCCATTGGATTTTCTCTTCTGGGGGTGGATGGTCATGACAGGCAAAGGGCATAGATATTGGCGCTTGGGCGCTGACCTTGGGGCCAATTCGCTGGGCTGGGCGGCGATCGAGCTTGATCCGTTGGACGATGGTAAGCCGAAGGGCATCCTCGCTGCCGGTTCCCGTATTTTCAGCGACGGCCGCGATCCCAAGTCGGGCGCATCGCTCGCGGTGGACCGTCGCGATGCGCGGGCGATGCGGCGGCGGCGGGATCGTTTTCAGCAGCGGCAGCGGGCCTTACTGAAATATCTCGTAGCTGACGGGTTGTTCCCGGAAGATGAAGGTGAGCGCAAGGCGCTGGCGGCGCTCGACCCCTATGCGCTCCGCGCGCGGGCGCTGGATGAGGCGCTGTCGCTGCATGAATTGGGCCGGGCGCTCTTTCATCTCAACCAGCGGCGGGGGTTCAAATCCAACCGGAAGGCCGATCGGAAGGCGGATGACGACGCGGGCAAGATCGCGATCGGCGTCGATCGCGCGCGCGAGGCCATGGCCGAGAATGGCGCGCGCACCTATGGCGAATGGTTGCACCGTCGCCGTGCCAGCGCAACGGACGCCAATGCCATTCCTCCGGTGCGGACGCGACTGCGACCTGAAAGTGGCGAAGACGCCAAGGGCGATGGGTATGATTTTTATCCTGGCCGCGCCCTGCTGGAGGAGGAATTTGCGGCCATTTGGGAGGCACAGGCGGCGCATCATCCCGATGTACTGACCGAAGACGTATATAATCGTCTGTTCGAGATCGTCTTTCACCAGCGCCCGTTAAGGGCACCGCAGATCGGCATGTGTACGTTGATCGCGGGGGACCGGCGGCTGCCCAAGGCGCATCCTTTGTTCCAGCGCCGCCGCTTGCTGGAAGAACTTAATGCGCTGATGATCGTGCGGCCCGGCGAAGTCGCGCAGCGGTTGACGCGCGAGGAACGCGATACGTTGTTCCTCAAGCTCAAGGATCGCAGCAAGGTCAGTTTCGAAAGCCTGCGCAAGACGCTCAAACTGGACCCCGATGCGCGGTTCAACAAGGAGAGCGAGAACCGCACCGAGTTGAAGGGCGATGAGGTCGCGGCGGTGATGGGAAGCAAAGCGCGCTTCGGTAATCGCTGGGTGCATCTGTCGATCGAAGAACAATGGGCGGTGATCGAGCGGCTGGGCGATGTCGAGAGCGATGCAGAGGATGCGGCTTTTCGCGCCTGGCTGGCCGAGCGTTACGAGTTGACGCCGGAACAGACACGGGCCGTCACCAATGCGCCGTTGCCGCAGGGTTATGGTCGGTTCGGCGAGACGGCGACGCGCCAGTTGATCGACGCGCTGCGCGACGGCGAGAAGGATGGCCGAGTGCTGGTCTATAGCGAGGCGGTCATGGCGGCGGGCCTGGGCCATCATAGCGACCGGCGCACCGGCGAGGTCTTCGAGGATGAGGATGGGCGGCCGCAATTGCCCTATTATGGCGTGGCGCTGGAGCGGCACATCATGCCGGGGACGGGAGATCCATCCCATTCGGATGAAATGCGCGTCGGTCGCCTGACCAATCCCACCGTCCATATCGGACTCAACCAATTGCGCCGGATCGTCAACCGGCTGATCCGCGCCTACGGGCCGCCCGCCGAAATCGCGATCGAACTGGCGCGTGAGTTGAAGCTGACGGATGAGGACAAGAAGCGGATCAACAAGGAGAATAATAGCAACCGGCTGGATGCGGAGAAACGGTCGGAAAAGCTGCTGGCGATCGGCAAGCCCGATACCGGGGCGAACCGGGCCTTGCTGAAATTATGGGAGGAACTGAATCCCGCCAATGTGCTGGACCGGCGGTGCATCTATAGCGGTGTGCAGATTTCCATCGACATGCTGTTTTCCGCCGCGGTCGAGGTTGATCATATCCTGCCCTTCACCGCGACGCTGGACGACAGCAACGGCAACAAGATCGTCTGCACGCGCGAAGCCAATCGGGAGAAGCGCAAGCGGTCTCCCTATGAAGCATGGGGCCATACGGCTCGCTGGGAAGAGATTGCCGCGCGCGCCGCGCAATTGCCACGCAACAAGCGCTGGCGGTTCGAGCCGGACGCGATGGAAAAGTTCAAGGATGAGGGCGGGTTTCAGGCTCGGCATTTGGTTGACACCCAATATCTCGCCCGGCTGTCGCGCGAATATCTGGCGACGCTCTATCCCGACAAGGGCGAAGGGACCGGCCATATCTGGGTTTCGCCCGGCCGCTTGACCGAGATGGTGCGGCGCAAGCTGGGCCTCAACGACCTGTTACCCGATCATAATTTCGGCGGCGGCGCGGATCAGGCCAAGAATAGGCTGGATCATCGCCATCATGCGATCGACGCGGTGGTGGTGGCGATCGTGGATCGGGGGATGCTGAACAGGATTGCGCGGGCGTCCGGTCAGGAAGGCGCGGAAGGGCGAGAGCGGATCATCATTCCCGAACCCTGGGACGGATTTCGCGACGATCTGCGCACGGCCGTCAATGCCATTACCGTCAGCCATCGTACCGATCATGGCACGGCGTCGAAAGCGGGCCTGCCCAAGGGCAAGGACGCGACCGCCGGGCGGCTGCATAATGACACTGCCTATGGCTTTACCGGGGAAACCGACGCCAAGGGTAACGGCATCGTGGTGCGTCGCGTGCCGTTGTCGAGTTTCAAGAAGCTGGCCGATCTCGACCGTATTCGCGACCCTGAGCTGAAAGCTGCGCTCTATCAGCATCTCGATGGGCTGGAGGGCAAGGCTTTCAGCGAGGCGATCGACAAATTTGGTACTCGCGAATGGCATCCCTATGGCGGCGTTCGCCGTGTGCGTGTGACCGAACCGCTGAGCGTCATTCCCATTCGTGACCGAAATGGACATATCTACAAAGGCTATAAAGGCGATTCCAACTACAGATATGATGTGTGGGAATTGCCGGGAGGCAAGTGGGTGAATGAAGTCGTCTCCATGTTCGATGCGCATCAGCCGGGCTGGCAATCCGCCATCCGCGCGGCCAACCCCACCGCGCGCAAGGTTTTGAGCCTGCATCGCGACGATGTGCTGGCGATCGAACGGAATGGCGCGGAACGTGAGCTGGTGCGTGTCGTGAAATTCTCCGAGAAGCAATTTGCGGTCGCGCCACCCAATGAAGGCGGGGCGCTGAAGGCACGCGATGCCGATAAAGGCGATCCGTTCAAATATAGCTACCCCTCGCCCAACACGCTCAAAGCGTTGCGCGCGCGCCAGGTGCGGATCGACGAGTTGGGCCGTGTGCTCGACCCCGGCTTTCCCGCGCGCTCGAAGCAGCGCAAGACGCGCAAGCCGAGCTGAGCGGGCACGGCGACAGGCATGGACCGGATCGTCGATATTGCGACCGACGGCCGTCATCTGTCGGCCTATCGCGGTTTCCTGATTGTGTCGCAGGATCGGGAAGAAATCGGCCGGATACCGCTGGACGATGTCGCCGCCGTGATCGTCCATGCGCATGGCATAAGCTGGTCCACCAACCTGATCGTCGCGCTGGCGCAGCGGGGCGCGATCATGCTGTTGTGTGGCAGTAATCATGCGCCGGTCGCCGTCTGCCTGCCACTCGACGGGCATCATGCCCAAAATAGCCGCATCCGCGCGCAATGGGAGGCGGGCAAACCGCTGTCCAAACAGCTATGGCGACGGATCGTCATCGCCAAGATCCGCTGGCAGGCGGCGATTTTGGAGGCCAATGGCGTGTCGGCCTCCGCATTCGACCTGCTGGCGCGCCGTGTCGGGTCGGGCGACCCGGACAATGTCGAGGCGCAGGCCGCGCGCCGCTATTGGCCGCTGCTGATGGGCGAGAGTTTTCGTCGTGACCGCGATGCGGAGGACATCAATGCGCTGCTCAACTATGGCTATACCGTGCTGCGATCGCTGTGCGCGCGCGCCGTGGTAGCGTCGGGGCTGCATCCCTCGATCGGGGTGCATCATGCCAACCGGACCAATGCCTTTGCCCTGGCGGACGATCTGATCGAGCCTTTTCGGCCGCTTGTCGATGGCCTGGCGGTGCGGATGGCGGCGCGCGGTATTGACAGGGTGACGCCCGAAGCCAAGCGCGCCTTCGCCGGGCTGATCGCGCTCGACCTGCCTGGGGCGGACGGCACGACGACGGTGGCAGGTGCCGCCAATCGCGCCGCCCAGAGCTTGGCGCGCGCGTTTCAAAGCGGGCTGGCAAGCGACATCATTCTTCCGGTCCCGCCTTCTGCCCTGGAACTGGCCGGGCTCGACGCGCTGCTCCCGTGACCGCGAGCCAACTGAGCGGATATCGCCTGATGTGGATTTTCGTGATGTTCGACCTGCCGGTGGGTACCAGGGAACAGGCTCGCGCCGCCACCAAATTTCGCGAGTTCCTGCTGGACGAAGGTTTTGAAAAAAGTCAGTTTTCCGTCTATGCTCGTTTCTGCAACGGCAAGGAACAGTTTGAAACCTATATGCGGCGAGTCGAAGCGAAGCTTCCCGACAATGGCGACGTTCACATCCTCAGTTTCACGGACCGGCAATATGAGAATATCGTGCGATTTTCAGGGCAGCGGCGCAGGCGGCAAAGGAAAAATCCCGACCAGTTGGCTTTGTTTTAGCGATTCGGGTCGTTTTGAAGGCGGCCGATCCATCGTTATCGCTTTGGTTTTCAATGCGATAACGACGGATCTATTATAACCGCTCAGAGATCGCGGTCCAGCGGCAACCTTGCGTTGCGTTGGCAATACCAAGTCGGCCATTATAACCGCTCAGAGATCGCGGTCCAGCGGCAACCTTGACGCATAGCCTGAGTGGCCGCGTCCAATTATAACCGCTCAGAGATCGCGGTCCAGCGGCAACTTGCCGCTGCGGGTGCCGTAGAGGCCGAAGATTATAACCGCTCAGAGATCGCGGTCCAGCGGCAACAATTCATGCGCGCCCAATTCGTCGCGCGGCATTATAACCGCTCAGAGATCGCGGTCCAGCGGCAACTCATGGCCGATCTGGTGCGGCCCGGCCTTCATTATAACCGCTCAGAGATCGCGGTCCAGCGGCAACTCGCCCGGTGGTGGGCCGTGAAGTGTTCGAATTATAACCGCTCAGAGATCGCGGTCCAGCGGCAACCAACGTCTTGAACTCCCCGCACCCGACTGAATTATAACCGCTCAGAGATCGCGGTCCAGCGGCAACCAAAGCCTCCAGCATGGCAGGCGCGGCGGCATTATAACCGCTCAGAGATCGCGGTCCAGCGGCAACTCCGAATTGCCAGCCATCAGCTTTCCGCGTATTATAACCGCTCAGAGATCGCGGTCCAGCGGCAACAGGTTGGTGCAACATTCCACCCGGCCTACCATTATAACCGCTCAGAGATCGCGGTCCAGCGGCAACGTATCGTCCATGCGGTCTTCGGGGCATGTATTATAACCGCTCAGAGATCGCGGTCCAGCGGCAACCGACAAGGTGAGGTTGGATTTGGCAAAAAAATTATAACCGCTCAGAGATCGCGGTCCAGCGGCAACCCGCCCGCGCCCCCAAGGCTGATCGGAGCGATTATAACCGCTCAGAGATCGCGGTCCAGCGGCAACGTTCAACCACTTCGGTCACTTTCTGCTGGAATTATAACCGCTCAGAGATCGCGGTCCAGCGGCAACTTGCGTTCTTCGATAAGGCGTTCCGCGCGCATTATAACCGCTCAGAGATCGCGGTCCAGCGGCAACCCTCGCCCTCTCCACCACCGGGCGCGGCGATTATAACCGCTCAGAGATCGCGGTCCAGCGGCAACGCATCCTTCGCCGCCTTTATCAGGCGCTTGATTATAACCGCTCAGAGATCGCGGTCCAGCGGCAACCAAGCCGACAAGAATGCAGCCGTCGCAGATATTATAACCGCTCAGAGATCGCGGTCCAGCGGCAACGT
>NZ_JAZDXA010000016.1:0-4454 GCF_040170545.1 Sphingobium sp. MK2 | reverse complement strand
TCCAGCGGCAACCAAGCCGACAAGAATGCAGCCGTCGCAGATATTATAACCGCTCAGAGATCGCGGTCCAGCGGCAACGCCGCCGTTCTTCGGCCAGCGATGACGTGAATTATAACCGCTCAGAGATCGCGGTCCAGCGGCAACCCATCCGCGACCTTGCCAGCGATCCCGCGCATTATAACCGCTCAGAGATCGCGGTCCAGCGGCAACCGACGTCTCGGTGTCGAATGCGACGCTGGATTATAACCGCTCAGAGATCGCGGTCCAGCGGCAACGCGCCGGTCGCCTTGATCACATAGGGCGGGATTATAACCGCTCAGAGATCGCGGTCCAGCGGCAACCTTCAGCCTTAGCCCTGCTAACCAACATCAATTATAACCGCTCAGAGATCGCGGTCCAGCGGCAACGCTGGGATCAAGGCCAAGCGGCGGCGGTTATTATAACCGCTCAGAGATCGCGGTCCAGCGGCAACGCGTAGTTTCGTTCGCAATCAATACGGAGATTATAACCGCTCAGAGATCGCGGTCCAGCGGCAACGATCGGCCCGACCTGGTGGGAACGCATCATATTATAACCGCTCAGAGATCGCGGTCCAGCGGCAACCATGAAATCCGCGTCTGGACTGCCATCGTGATTATAACCGCTCAGAGATCGCGGTCCAGCGGCAACGGGTGTCGGGGTCGTAGTGGATGCTGAGCAATTATAACCGCTCAGAGATCGCGGTCCAGCGGCAACATGTTGAACGTCTGCGTCAGCTTGGCCATATTATAACCGCTCAGAGATCGCGGTCCAGCGGCAACCCAGGCCGCGATCTCTGAAAGGTCGGGATGATTATAACCGCTCAGAGATCGCGGTCCAGCGGCAACTGCATATCGATCGCCCAGAACTGATCCCACATTATAACCGCTCAGAGATCGCGGTCCAGCGGCAACTTGTCAGTCCGCCTTTACTGGTCGAATGAGATTATAACCGCTCAGAGATCGCGGTCCAGCGGCAACGTAGACGGGACCCTCATTGACAACCGTGCGATTATAACCGCTCAGAGATCGCGGTCCAGCGGCAACACGATTTCAAGGTGTAGCACATCTTGCATTATTATAACCGCTCAGAGATCGCGGTCCAGCGGCAACTACGCCCTGGGCGATGAAACCATGGCCCCGATTATAACCGCTCAGAGATCGCGGTCCAGCGGCAACGAATTCTACAAACTGGAAACCGCCGCCGCATTATAACCGCTCAGAGATCGCGGTCCAGCGGCAACTATGACGTTCTTCTGCTGGAACACCTTAAGATTATAACCGCTCAGAGATCGCGGTCCAGCGGCAACGTGTAGCGCACGCGCCCGCCGATCGAGGCAATTATAACCGCTCAGAGATCGCGGTCCAGCGGCAACATCAGGCGAAGCAGCAGGCGGGCGCTGGCAATTATAACCGCTCAGAGATCGCGGTCCAGCGGCAACTCGCGTTCGAGGTGCAGCGATTGCGGGACCATTATAACCGCTCAGAGATCGCGGTCCAGCGGCAACTGCGCTGGTCGGTGTCATGCGTGTCACCATATTATAACCGCTCAGAGATCGCGGTCCAGCGGCAACTCATATCAGTTCTTGTCGAGGAGATTACAAATTATAACCGCTCAGAGATCGCGGTCCAGCGGCAACTACGCTCCAGCATGCGCCGAGCCGACAGCGATTATAACCGCTCAGAGATCGCGGTCCAGCGGCAACATCGGGCAGCTTATAGTCTTTCTCGGCTGGATTATAACCGCTCAGAGATCGCGGTCCAGCGGCAACACACGATGAAGGGGCCGCCGGATCAAGGGCATTATAACCGCTCAGAGATCGCGGTCCAGCGGCAACAGCCAGAGCGGCCCTGTTGTTGTTGACGGAATTATAACCGCTCAGAGATCGCGGTCCAGCGGCAACCATCGTTGCAACTCCCCTCTTGCAAGCGACATTATAACCGCTCAGAGATCGCGGTCCAGCGGCAACTTAGCCCGGTCATTCCCTGTCCATCCCTTCATTATAACCGCTCAGAGATCGCGGTCCAGCGGCAACTGCTACCCCCTGACTCAAGGGGATGAAATCATTTGACCTGCCCTGGGTAAATTCCTCCAGTATCGATTAGAGACCGGCCTTCACGAGGACGGATGAGATGAAGCGCAAGAGGTTTACGGAAGAGCAGATCATTGGCGTGCTGCAGGAGGCAGAGGCGGGCGTGCGGACCGGCGATCTGGCGCGGCGGCACGGCATATCCGAGGCGACGATCTACAACTGGAAGGCCAAGTACGGCGGCATGGAAGTATCTGAGGCGAAGCGGCTGCGCTCGCTTGAGGACGAGAATGCGAAGCTGAAGCGCCTTCTGGCGGACGCCATGCTGGACAACGCGGCGTTGAAGGACCTTCTCACAAAAAAATGGTGACGCCCGTCGCACAGCGGGAAGCGGTTGCTCATCTGCGGGATCATCACGGGATGAGCGAGCGGCGGGCGTGCCGCGTCATCGATGCCGATCGCAAGAGCGTTCGCTACCAGTCCCGGCGGCCACCGGAGACGGAGTTGCGTACGCGTTTGCGCGAGCTTGCCAATGAACGACGCCGGTTCGGCTACCGTCGGCTGCACATTCTGCTGCGGCGGGAAGGAGAGCCATCGGGGATCAACCGAGTCTACCGGCTCTATCGGGAAGAAGGGCTTGGCGTTCGCAAGCGTCGGGCACGGCGCAGGGCGGTTGGCACACGGGCTCCGATCCTTGTGGAAGCGCGGCCCAATGCCCGCTGGAGCCTGGACTTCGTCCATGACCAGTTCGCCTGCGGCCGGCGGTTCCGGGTGTTCAACATCGTCGATGATGTGACCAGGGAATGCCTCGCCGCGATCCCCGATACGTCGATCTCTGGGCGTCGTGTGGCGCGTGAACTGACCGCCATCATCGCCTGGCGCGGCAAGCCGGGCATGATCGTCAGCGACAACGGGACCGAGTGCACCGCCAATGCGATCCTGGCCTGGTGCAAGGACCACGAGATCGAGTGGCACTACATCGCCCCCGGAAAGCCGATGCAGAATGGCTACGTGGAATCCTTCAATGGCCGGATGCGAGACGAACTATTGAACGAGACGTTGTTCCACGGCCTCGAGCATGCCCGTGCCGTGATCCGGGAGTGGGCGGAGGACTACAACACCTGCCGTCCACACTCCTCAATCGGATATCAGACCCCGGCCAGCTACGCGGAAACGATTTTTGCAATGGGGTCAGGCATGCCTGACCCCATTGCAAACAAGGCACCCAAAGGCATAACCACAACCGCCGAGGCTCTAATCAAAGCTGGATGAAAAAGCCGTGGCAGGTCACTTGGGACACGATCTCGCGCGATTTCAATGCCTACACGCAGCCCCCTGCTGTTTTCCACACTGTAACATTTCTATATGGCACAAATCGTGATTTCTCTAAATTTCAGGAACATCTCTCGCACAAAGGCCGTTTGGCGGCTCGCGCGGCCTTTTTTGCTTGGAGGCTGGGAGCCGCCCTCAAAGCGACAGTTGTCCTGTCGCGACTTCCTGATAAGTGGCGAAGCGGAAATAGCGGGTTTTGGGTCAATCCCCGTTCAGATTTGACGTATCATAAGCGTGGCATCGGTCACTGATCTACATTCAGGACAGGGTAAAGGGACAAATTCGAGCATGATGATCGTGCGTAAAATCGCTGGACTGACAATCCCCGTCGCTGCCATGGGCGCAGCGCCCGCACTAGCTCAGGCTGGCGATGCCGCAAAGGGTAAGATCGTTTTCGCCCGCTGCGCGCTGTGCCATGATGTCAAGCCTGGGCCCAAGAAGATGGGGCCAAACTTGGCTGGACTGTTCGGTCGCACGTCGGGCACGGTGGCGGGCTTTACCTATTCGCCCGCGATGCAGAAGGCGCAAGTTCGTTGGGATGCCAAAACGCTAGATGCATTTCTGAACAAGCCCAATAGCGTTGTCCCTGGTAACCGCATGGCCTTTGCCGGTTTGCCGCAGGCAGCCGACCGCGCCAACCTGATCGCCTATCTCAAAGCGGAAGCAAAGTGAGGAAGCTAAGTGCCTGATTCAGAAGTTTCTCAAGCGAAGCAATATCTTGCGGTTCTGCGCGTGAGCATGCGGATTGAAGCGATCAGTGCCCAAGCGGTTGAAGATGCGATGGACTTTTCCCAGTCCTTGGCGAGCCGTCGGCAGCGGCCGAGCCATGCGAAAGTGCGTTCAACTACCCATCGTCGGGGGAGCACTTCGAAGCCTTTGGCGCTGTCCGAGCGCTTGATGATGTCGATTGTCCACTTCCCCATGCCGACGAGGGCGGAGCGTAATTTATCGCCTGCATAGCCGCCATCGGCGAACACGTGGCGCAACCATGGGAACCGCGTACGAACAGCGGCCAGCACATCTACGGCCCCATCACGGTCCTGGATATCAGCAGTGTGGACGAGGATGAAGATCA
>NZ_JAZDXA010000118.1:0-508 GCF_040170545.1 Sphingobium sp. MK2 | reverse complement strand
CACTCCATCTCTTCGCAAAGAGGTGTGAATCACAACATGCTGGTATTACTCAACAACTTTCGGTTCGGGCACTAAGATGCTCTGCCATATTCTGATTATAGCTGGTTGCTTGGCGCAAAAACAATATGAACGTCGCCGACGATTCGGGCGTTCCGGGCAATCGAAGCGTTGAAAGCCTTGGCGAAGACCACCTTGTCGGGGTAGCATGACGGCATAGCCAGAATTTTAGAAAAGCACTGACTCCGTGACGAGCGCGCATCTCTTTCTCGATACCAACATACTTATGCACTTCCAGCGCATCGATCAGATCGACTGGCCGGATATTGCCGATGCCACTGAATGCATCCTGCTGATCGCGCCCGTGGTGATACGTGAACTGGAAAAGCACAAGGTCCAGCATTCATCGCCCAAGCTGCGGGAGCGCGCCGGGCTGTCAACGGCGGTCAGATTCCAGGCCATCGGGGCGGAGTAAAAGCAGGCCACTGTTGATGCGGGCCTGACGATATGA
>NZ_JAZDXA010000015.1:0-12579 GCF_040170545.1 Sphingobium sp. MK2 | reverse complement strand
GTCGCGCGGCGTTTCTCGACTTCGCTCGAAACGAACGGAGGTGGAGGATTTCAAGCCGAAGTCATCATATTCTAACGGTAATCATCGCGCAGCAATCGGCGCAATATCTTGCCCGACGGGTTGCGCGGCAGGTCGCTGCGGAACGCCACCGTCTTGGGCGCTTTATAGGCGGCGATCCGCTCGCGCGCCCAGGCGATGAGCGCGGCGGGATCGGGGCTTTCCCCTTCGACCGGCACGACGATCGCCTTGACCGCCTCGCCCCATTTCGCGTCCGGCACGCCGATCACCGCGACATCGGCGACGGCGGGATGGCTGTAGAGCGCATTTTCGACCTCGGCCGGATAGACATTCTCACCGCCGGTGATGATCATGTCCTTGATCCGATCGGCCAGATACAGATAGCCATCGGCGTCCATCCGGCCCGCGTCGCCCGTGCGCAACCAGCCCTCGGCGTCCAGCGCCTGCGCGGTATCGTCGGGCCGGTCGAAATAGCCGATCATGCACGCCTGCGACGCCACCAATATCTCGCCAATCTCCCCCGCCGGCAGCGTTTCGCCTGCCTCGTTCGCGATCCGCACCCGCACGCCGGGCAGTGGCACGCCGATGCCGCGCATCCGCTCGCTGCCCTGCGGGTCATGGTCCTGCGGCGGCAGGCCGATGATCGTCCCCGCCGTCTCGGTCATCCCGTACATTTGCGCAAAGCCGCAGCCGATCACCGCAATCGCCTGCCGCAACAGGTCGAGCGGGATCGCGGAGCCACCATAGCAGATGGTCTTGAGGAAGCTGAAATCCGTGTCGGCCGCCTGGGGATGATCGCACAGGATGCGCAGCGCGGTCGGCACCAGCATGATCTTGGTAATGCGGAAGGTGACGAGCAGGTCCAGCACCCGCGTCGGATCGAATTCGCGCACCACTACGCCGGTCGCGCCATGCTGCAAGGTCCACAGCCCCCAGCCCGACCCGCTGATGTGGAAGATCGGCATCGCGATCAGCGACACGTCCTGCGCCGTCCAGCGATACCAGTCGGGCAATTCCGCCGACGGCACCGACGCGCGCAAGCCAAGCAGGCTGCGGTTGGACAGCATCGCGCCCTTGGGATTGCCGGTGGTGCCCGATGTGTAGAGCATCAGCACCGCCTCGTCATAGCCGACATCGCGGCGCGGATCGGCGGCGTCCTGTGCATCGCGCCAGTCGGCAAAGAGCGGATGCCCCGCGCCCTGGTCGGCGAGCAGGATCGTCGCCGCGCTGTCTGCCACCCGATCGAGAAACTCCGGTTCCACCACGATCAGCCGGGGCCTTGCATCGGTTAGTATATAGGCGACCTCCGGCGGGGCGAGCCGCCAGTTGACCGGCACCATCACCAGCCCCGCCTTCACCGCGCCCAGCCACAGCCCGAAATAGTCGTCGCGATTCTTGCCGAGATAGGCGATCCGATCGCCCACGCCATAGCCCGCCGCGATCAGGCCATTGGCCACCCGGCTCGCCTGTGCGTCAAGCGCGGCATAGCTCGTCTCGCGCCCTTCGAAGATCAGGGCGATGGCGTCGGGCGTCGCGGCGGCATGCGCCCTGACATGGTCCGCTACTCTGATCGCATCCGTCCCCATATACCCTCCATTGCGGGCCGCAGCATAGCGGCAAAAGCCGCGCCGTCCCCCTCTCACAATCGCTAAGGGTCATATCTTGGGCGCGAACGCCCCTGACGCTTTTGCCAGTGCAGCGCCGCCCCATTGCCGATAAACAGGCGGGCAAATGCAGTGTGAACAGGAAAGGATGCCGTCATGGACATTGGTCTGAAGGGGCGCAAAGCCATTCTCGCAGGCGCCAACGCCAGCATCGGTCGGGCCGTCGCTAAGGTTCTGGCCGCCGAAGGCTGCGATATCGCGCTATGCGGGCGGACGCAGGACAAGGTCGATGCCGTCGTGGCCGAAGTCCAGGCGCTCGGCGTGCGCGGCATCGGCGCTTCGGTGGACGTGACCGATGCGGAGGCGTTCCCCAATTGGGTCGGCAGCGCCGCGCAGGAACTGGGCGGCTGCGATATCTTCATTTCCTTCGTCTCGGCCAATCCGGGGGTGGACACGCCCGAAGCCTGGACCACGGTGCTGAACGGTGACGTTTTGCCGCTGGTGCGTGGCATCCAGGCCGCCCTGCCCGCGCTCGAACAGTCCGATGCCGGGTCGATCGTCACCATCTCGTCCACCGGCGCGCTGGAAGAATTTATGGGTCCACAGCCCTATAATGCGCTCAAGGCCGCGGTCATCAACTATAGCGCCGCGCTGGCGCAGAAATATGCGCCGCAGGGGCTGCGCGTCAACTGCGTCTCGCCTGGCCCGATTTTCACCGAGGATGGCCCCTGGGCCTATATCAAGGAAAATATGGCGGATTTCCATGATGGCATCCTCAAGCAAATCCCCTTCGGCCGCATGGGCACGGGCGAGGAACTGGCCAAGGCGATCGCCTTCATCGCGTCGCCCGCCTGCCGCTACATGACCGGGGCCAATGTCCTGATCGACGGTGGCTTCACCAAGGGCGTGCAATTCTGAAGAAGGGGACAGGGTGATGAGCGAACAACAGCCCCCCCGGATCAATTGCGTGCTGATCGTCGGCGGCCTGTATCACGACATGGACTTCGCCCGGCTGGAGTTGTTGAAGCTGCTGGGCGAAGACCCGCGCGTGCGAACGCGCGTGTTCGAGGATTATGGCAATCTCGACGCCATCCTCGCCGCCGACATGCTCATCACCTATACCTGCGACGTGGTGCCGCCCCTGCCCGCGCAGGAAGCGTTGCGCCAATGGGTGCGCGATGGCGGTCGCTGGTATGCGCTGCATGGCACCAATTCGGTGCTGCGCCTGTTCGACAACGGCCTTTACGGTAGCCCGCGCTGGGCACCGCTGATGATGGAAACACTGGGCAGCCAGTTCATCGCCCACCCGCCGATCGCCCCCTATCGGGTCGATGTCGCTGACGCCGATCACCCGCTGACCCGCGGCATCGAACCGTTCGAGACGACCGACGAGCTATACCTGATGGAACGGCATGGCGACCTCCATGTCCTGCTCGACACCGAATTTGCGGGCGAAGCCACCGGCTTTGACGAGCATCAGTGGGCGCAGGACCGGCATCCGGTGCTATATATCAAGGCGCAGGGAGACGGCGCTGTCCTCTACAACACGCTCGGCCATTGCCGCAGCCATTATGACATGCAGCCCTTCCTCGACTGGTGGCCCACCATCGACCGCTGCGCCTGGGATCTGCCGGTATTCTACGACCTGCTGCGGCGGGGTATTGCGTGGTGCAAGGGGGAGTAGAGAAACGAAAATCCTCCCCCGGCGGGGGAGGTGGCTGGCCGTAGGCCAGACGGAGGGGTGTTCCCCTATCGTGAGGGTGACACCCCTCCACCACCGCTACGCGGCGGTCCCCCTCCCCCTATGGGGGAGGATTTACCCCTACTTCACCCCAGCGGCGCGACGGGCAGATGCTCGGCCCCCGGTGCCTCGTCCGGCACCGCCACCTCGATCCACCCGTCCGCGCTCTCGCGCCAGGGGTAGAGTTTGAGCGGCTTATAGCCTGCCCCGCCCAGGCATTCGCCATTGTCCAGCTTGAACCGCGCGCCATGCAGCGGACACATCACCGCCCCCCGCCGCACCCGGCCGCCCGGTGCCAGTTGCGCGGCGGCATGGGTGCATCGGTTGATGAGGGCGTGAAATTGCCCCTCCTCCTTGCAGATCAAGACGGGCCAGCCATTGACGATGAACGGCATCATGGCACGCTCTTCGACCGCGTCGGCTTCGACCACCCGATGATAGCTTTCCGTCATGCCCGCGCCTGATCCTCTCGTGCTGCCTTTGTTGTTATCGCTATATAGGCATCCAGATCATGATCGCCATCGCCCAATAGCGTAACCAGCGCCATGACCCGCTTGAACGCCTGCCCGACGAGCAATTCCTCGGTCGTGCCGATGCCGCCATGCAGTTGCACCGATTCCTCGCCGATATGCACCGCGCTCTGGGCGATATAAGCCTTGGCCCCGACAATCGCCGCCGCGCGTCCGTCCGCGCCGGCCCCCGCCGCGCGATAGAGTTGCGACCGGCTGAGTTCGAGCCGCGCATAGCAATCGGCCATGCGGTGCTGCAACGCCTGGAAACTGCCGAGCGGCTGGCCGAATTGCTGCCGCGTCTTGAGATAGTCGAGCGTCGCGGCGAACATCATTTCCATCAGGCCCAGCAATTCCGCGCTGACCGCCAGCCGCGCCTGATCCATCACGCCTGCCAGTTCCGCCTCGCCACCCGCCATCGGCTCTGCGGGCGTGTCGGCAAAGCGGACGTCGGCGGCATGCGAGCCATCGACCAGCCGATAGGGCTCGATGCTCACCCCCGGCGCTCCGGCCTCGACCAGATGCAGCGTCAGCGGCGCGCCTTCGTCTGCCCGCGCGGCCACGATGAATGCGTTGGCATGGCCGCCGCCCAGCACCATCTGCTTGGCACCGCTGATGCGGCCACCCGTGACCCGCGTCCGCACCTGATCGAGGCCAAAGCGCGCCTGCTTTTCGAACAGCGCCAGCGCGACGATCGCCTCGCCACCGACGATGGCAGGCAGCAGTGCATCCTTTTGCGCCTGTGTCCCCGCCTTCGCCACCAGCCCCGCGCCCATGATGAGCGCGGGCAGCACTGGCTCGACCGCGACGAAGCGCCCCAGCGCCTCCATCACCGTGATGATATCCACCGGCGACCCGCCAAAGCCGCCCGCCTCTTCGGGCAGGGCAAACGCAAGGAGGCCGGTTTCCGCGAGCATCGCCCAATTGGCGTCGGCAAAGCCGCGCGGCTCGCGCAGATAGGCCAGCCGCTTTGCGGCATCATAGCGGTCCGCGCCGAACCGCTGCACCAGGTCGCGAAGCATGGCCTGCTCATCGCTCAGGTCGAAATTCAAGCCACCATCCCCCGATTTGTCATGACTGGGTCGCGCACGACGCTGCCCGGCTGTTGCTGTTCCATGACTCATTTATGCACGGGCGGCGGGCAGGGCGTGGACTGGATATTCCGCTAGTTTCAGCGCGCGGCGCTCTGCCGCTCAAAACCTAGCGCTAGTCATAGGTTTTTGTCGCTTGCCCGCACCCCCTGCCCATAATAGCATCAGGCCCATGGAGAGATCAGGTGACACGCTCGTCGCCGCCCGTAAGGACACCGGACAAGCTACAAAAGTGGCGACCGATTTCCGTTCGGGCAGGCAGGTTCCAACCGCTATTTTCGCGCCCGCCGATATCAGGCCGGCGGCGGAGGCGTTGCGCGATATTGCCCGCGACCTGGGCAACTTCCGCGTTGCGGCCTGCGCCAACATCGCGTCGCGATCACCGATGACCGATGCGGAAGGCGAAGTGCTGGCCAGCGCCGTGTTCGGCTGGCCCTCGACCAAGGAACAATGGTGGCAAAAACCGCTGCTCGCGCTCAGCTCGCCCCTGCCCTTCGCCTGCCGCTACGAAAATGAACCCTTCTGGGCCAATGCCCATGGCATCCACACCCGCGCGCCCAATCCGCTGCTCGACCAGATTGACCTCAGCCTCTTCGAAGGCGAAGTGAATGCCAAGGCGGTGATCGTCGTGCCGGTGCATATGTCCTTCGGCCAGATCGCCGCGATCAGCTTTTCGCCCATCAACGACAAGCGCGACGATCTCTCGCGCGAGTTCGATCTCTATAGCGACCAGCTCGAATATCATGCCCGTCGCTTCGTCAACGGCTATACCCGCGTCAGCAGCCAGCGTCCCTGGATTCCAAAAAATTGCCGCCTCTCCAAGCGCGAAGTGGAATGTCTGCGCTGGGCGGCGGTGGGCAAGACCGACGCGGAAATCGCGATGATCCTGAGCCGCAGTTGCGCCACCGTGCGCTTCCATATCCATAATGCCGCGATCAAGCTGGAGGCGGTCAATCGCAGCCAGACCGTGTTCAAGGCGACGCAGCTTGGCTATCTCGGCAATGTCGCCGCCGTCATGGTCCCGCACCTGCCGCACGAAACACAGGCGTCGGCCGCCGCGAAATAATATTTCTCCCCCTGAGAAAGTGTGAGGCCAGCCGGGCGACCGGCTGGTCTTTTTTTGTGCCCGCGCGTCCAACGACGCTGCCAACCTATGCTTTCTTACAGAAGCCTTCGCCCGTTCCGCTTCCCATAGTGGCCCCACACAAGAATGAGAGGGCTTAGACGTTGGGCGCATCAGCGATAGCGCAGGGACTGTTTCGGGAAACACCCGAACCGACCCTGATCGGCGGCCGCAACCGGGATACGGGGCGGATCGTCTTTCCCTGCCCGGACGATGCCGCGCGCTGGGAGCCGATCGACCTGCCGCGCCGGGGCACGCTCTGGTCCTGGACGGTCCAGCGCTTCCGCCCCAAATCGCCGCCCTATATCGGGCCGGAAGATTTCATCCCGTTCGCCATCGGCTATGTCGAATTGCCCGGCGCGACGATCGTGGAAACACAGATCGTCGGCGCGGACTTCGATAGCCTGACGATCGGCATGGCGATGAAGCTGGTCACGACCGACTTCGCCACTGCCGCCAATGGCGATGCGATCCGCCTCTACGCCTTCACCCCCGCCACGGAGGCCTGAGCCATGCAGGACGTCTATATCGTCGGGATCGGCATTCACCCCTTCGGTCGCACCGATGGCTTGAGCGGCCTGCAACAGGGGGCCAATGCCGCCCGCGCCGCCATGGCCGACGCAGGCCTTGAGTGGCCCCATATGCAGTTCGGGTTCGGCGGATCGGATTCGGCGGGCAATGCCGACACCATCGTCAACGAGCTGGGCCTGACCGGACTGCCCTTCATCAACGTCAAAAATGGCTGCGCCACCGGCGGATCGGCGCTGATCGGTTCCTGGCAGGCGATTGCGTCGGGCGCGCATGATGTCGGCATCGCCATCGGCTTCGACAAGCATCCGCGCGGTGCGTTCAACGCCATGCCCGCCGAATATAGCCTGCCCGAATGGTATGGCGAGGCAGGCTTCATGGTCACGACGCAATTCTTCGCGATGAAGCTGCAACGCTATATGGCGCTGCACGGCATCAGCCCGACCTCGCTTGGCCGGGTCGCGGAAAAGGCGTTTCGCAACGCGGTCCATGCCGACCATGCGTGGCGGCGGTCGCCGGTCGATCTCGACACCATCCTCAACGCTCCGATGATCAGCGACCCGCTGACCAAATACATGTTCTGCTCGCCCGCCGAAGGCGGCGTCGCGCTGGTGCTGGCCAGCGCCAGGAAGGCGCGCGAACTCGGCCGCGATCAGGTGCGAATCAAGGCGGCGGTCATCCGCACCCGCCCGCCCGGATCGTTCGAGGTCTTCGCCCCGTCGATGGACATAGAACGCGGCGGCGCGCCGACCCTGCTCGCCAGCAAGGCGGCCTATGAGATGGCAGGCATTGGCCCGGAGGATATCGACCTCGCCCAATTGCAGGACACCGAATCCGGCGCGGAAATCATGCACATGGCCGAAAACGGCTTTTGCGCCGATGGCGATCAGGAAGAATGGCTGGCCAATGGCTGGACCAACATCGACGGCCGCCTGCCCGTCAACACCGATGGCGGGTGCCTCGCCTGCGGCGAGCCGATCGGCGCGTCGGGCCTGCGCCAGGTTTATGAAAATGCGCTGCAATTGCGCGGGCTTGGCGGTGGGCGGCAAGTGCCCGGCGATCCGCGCACAGCCTATTCCCATGTCTACGGCGCGCCCGGCATTTCCGGCGTGACCATATTGGAACGATAAGATGGACCTAGATTTCTCCCCCCAGGATCAGGCCTTCCGCGCCGAAGTCCGCCGCTTCCTCGACGATAATCTGCCCCAGCATCTGCGCGAAGGCATGCGCGCGACGCCGGGCGTGTTCGTGGAACCCGACATTGGCGGCGAGTGGCAGGCGATCCTGCGCGCCAAGGGTTGGCTTGCCTATAATTGGCCGACCGATTGCGGCGGCACCGGCTGGACGCCGATCCAGCGCTATATCTTCGAAAAGGAATGCGCGCTCGCCGACGCGCCCAGCCTGCCGGTGCTGAGCCTCAAGCTGCTCGGCCCGGTCATCTGCCATTTCGGCACCGAGGAACAGAAGGCCTATTTCCTGCCCCGCATCCTGGATGGCACGGATTTCTGGTGCCAGGGCTTTTCCGAGCCCGGCTCCGGCTCCGACCTCGCCAGCCTCAAGACGCGCGCGGAGCGTAAGGATGACCACTATGTCGTCAATGGCCGCAAGCTGTGGACCACCCACGCCCATCACGCCTCGCACATCTTCTGCCTCGCCAAGACCGATCCCACCGCCAAGCCGCAACGCGCGATCAGCTTCCTGCTGATCGACATGGCCCAGCCGGGCATCGAAGTGCGGCCGATCATGGGGCTGGCGGGCGATCATGAGGTGAACGAAGTCTATCTCGACGATGCCACCACCCCGCTCGACCATCTGGTGGGCGAGGAAGGCCAAGGCTGGACCATCGCCAAATTCCTGCTCGAAAATGAGCGCGGCGGGGCTTGCCACGCCCCCAAATTGCTGTCGGATATCGCCAAGCTGCGCACCGCCGCCCTGACGGAACCCGATGGCAAGGGCGGCTGCATGGCCGACGATCCCCTCTATATGGCGCGCCTCGCGCGCGCCGAACTGGAAGCGCAGGCGCTCGAAATGACCGAAATGCGCGTCCTTGCTGAAATGGCCAAGGGCTTGCCGCCCGGCCCGCAAACCTCGCTGTCCAAGCTGGTCGCCTCCACCCTGCGCCAGCAGGTCGATGGCCTCGCGGTCCAGCTCTACGGCTATGCAGGCATTGCGCTGGAGGAACAGCGGCCGCTCTACGGCAATCAGGCACCGCCCGCGCTCCATGGCAAGCCCGCGCAACTTGCCGCGCCGCGCTATCTTAATTCGCGCGCCTGGACCATCTTTGGCGGGACCAATGAGGTTCAACGCAATATCATAGCTAAAACGGTGCTGGGGCTGTGACCGCCACCAGAGTCGATCGACCAGGAGAGAATAGATGCAATTAAGCCGCGAGGCATTGATCCGGGCCTATCGTCAGATGAAGACGATCCGCCTGTTCGAGGAACGCCTGCACGACGAGATCGCGCTCGGCGAAATCGCCGGCTTCACCCATCTCTATGCGGGCCAGGAAGCCTGCGCCGTGGGCGTGTGTGAACATCTGGGACCGACCGACTATATCATCTCGACCCACCGGGGCCATGGCCATTGCATCGCCAAGGGCTGCGACGTCATGGCGATGATGAAGGAAATCTATGGCTCACGCGATGGCCTGTGCAAGGGCAAGGGCGGCTCCATGCATATTGCCGACATCGGCGTCGGCATGCTCGGCGCGAACGGCATCGTCGGTGCGGGCGCGCCGATCGCGGTCGGCGCTGGCATCACTGCCAAGAGCAACGGCACCGTGTCCATCGCCTTCTCCGGCGACGGCGCGTGCAATCAGGGCACGACCTTCGAAGCGATGAACATGGCGGTGGTGCTGAAGCTCCCCGTCATCTTCGTGTTCGAAAACAACCATTATTCCGAACATACCGGCGAAGCCTATGCCGTTGGCGCGGAAAGCATGACCGTCCGCTCCGCCGCCTTCGGCATGAAGGCGATCAAGGCGAACGGCATCGACTTTTTCAGCGTCTATGACGCGATGCGCGAGCTGATCGACTATTGCAAGGCAGGCAATGGCCCCGCCTCGATCGAGCTGGATTGCGAGCGTTTCTACGGCCATTTCGAGGGCGATCCGCAACGCTATCGCGGCCCCGGAGAGCTGGACCGCATTCGCGAGGAGCGCGACTGCCTCAAGACCTTCCGCACGCGGGTCACCGAAGCCAAGCTGCTCGACGGGGCCGAACTCGACGCGGTCGATGCCGAAGTCACCGACCTCATCGACCGCGCGGTTGCCGAAGCGCAGACCGCCGCCCGCCCCACCGCTGCCGACGTCCTGGAAGACGTCTATATCAGCTACTGACGCCAGAGGGATCGACACATGGCTATCAAGATGATCCGCGACGTCATTCGTGACACGATTGATGCGGAAATGGAACGGGACGACAGCGTCATCATGCTGGGCGAGGATATCGTCGGCGGCAATGGCGCACCCGGCGGCCCCGAAGCGATCGGCGGCATATGGGGCACGTCGGGCGGGCTATGGGCCAAATATGGCGCTGACCGCGTCATCGACACCCCCATTTCGGAAAGCGCCATCATCGGCGCGGCTTCGGGCGCGGCGCTGACCGGCAAGCGCGCCATCGCCGAAATCATGTTCGCCGACTTTATCGGCGTGTGCATGGACCAGATATGGAACCAGGCGGCCAAGTTCCGCTACATGTTCGGCGGCAAGTCCAAATGCCCGTTGGTCATCCGTATGCCCTATGGCGCGGGCTTCAACGCCGCACCCCAGCATAGCCAGGTGATCCACCAGTTCGTCACGGCGATGCCGGGGCTGAAGGTCGTCATGCCCTCCACCCCCGCCGATACCAAGGGGCTGCTGACCCAGGCGATCCGCGACGATGATCCGGTGATCTTCCTTGAACATAAGGCGCTCTACGGCGTGAAGGGGGAAGTGCCCGATGGCGACTACACCATCCCCTTCGGCCATGCCCGGCATGTGACGCAGGGCGACGACATCACCATCCTCGCCACCGGCATGATGGTCGGCTTTGCCGAAAAGGCGGCGGCGCAGTTGGCCCAGGATGGCATTGGTTGCGACCTGCTCGACCTGCGCACCACCAGCCCGCTGGATGTCGAGGCGATCCTTGACAGTGTCGAGCGCACTGGTCGCCTGCTGATCGTCGACGAAGCGCCGCCGCGCTGCTCCTTTGCGACCGACCTGTCGGCGCTGGTGGCGCAAAAGGCATTCGCTTCGCTGAAAGCCCCGATCGAGATGGTGACGCCGCCGCACAGCCCGGTTCCCTTCGCACGGGAACTTGAATCCGCCTATCTGCCCTCGCCCGACAAGATCGTGGCGACGGCGGTGAAGCTCCTATCCTATCGGCGGGGATAAGCATATCATGGCCACTCTGCGCGCATATGCGATGCCCAAATGGGGCATAGAAATGACCGAAGGCGTCGTTGCCGAATGGATGGTCGCCGAAGGCGTGCCGTTCAAGAAGGGCGACCTGCTCGCCCTCATCGAAACCGACAAGATCACCAATGAGATCGAGGCCGAGGCCGACGGCATGTTCCCGCGCCTCATCGCCCAGCAGGGCAGCACTTACGCTGTGGGCGAACTGATCGCCGTGCTGGCCGGGCCGGACGATCAGGTCAGCGCCGACGAGGTCGATGCCTTTGTCGCCGGGTTCAAGCCTGCCGACACCAAGGTCGCGTCCAAGGCTGGCGCAGCCCCGCCACCGCCGCCCGCACCTGAAGCAGCACCAGCACCAAAGGTTGCCATTGCCGACGACGCCAATATCAGCCCCGCCGCCCGCGCCTTCGCGCAAGAGAATGGCGTGGATATCTCGACCATCACCGGCTCCGGTCCCAAGGGCCGCATCACCTTCCAGGATGTGCAGCAGGCGAGCCTGCCCCCGGTCGCGGTCGGTGGCGGCGCGGTGGTGGACCTGACCCCGGTCGGCAACGCCTTGGGCGAGGTTTTCGCCAGTCCGCTCGCCAAGCGCCTGGCGGTGCAGCATGGCGTGGACCTAACGGGCATGACCGGCACCGGCCCCAAGGGCCGCATCGGCAAGGCGGACGTGCTGGCCAAGGTCAAGCCCGTGCAAGCCCCCGCCGCTGCGCCCCCTGCCCCGGCCCCGGCAGCGATCGACTTCGCCCGCCCGGCGGCTGGCAGCACGGAAATCGTCAAAATGTCGCCGATGCGCAAGGCGATTGCCAAGGCGCTGAGCCACAGCAAATCGACCATCCCGCATTTCTACCTGCGCTCGGCCGTCAGGATCGACGCGATCCTGGGCCTGCGCGCGCAGGCCAAGGCAGCGACCGGCGAAGCGCCCAGCATCAACGATTATCTCGTGCGCGCCTGCGCGCTTGCGCTCGCGCGTCATCCCGATGTCAATGTGCAGGTCCATGGCGATGAAATCCACCGCTTCGCCAGCGCCGACATCGCCGTCGCCGTCGCGACCGACAAGGGCCTCATCACCCCGATCGTGAAAGGCGCCGACACCCTCTCCGTCGCCGCCATTTCGCGCACGGTGAAGGCGCTGGCCGACAAGGCCCGCACCGGCAAGCTGCAACCGCATGAGTTTCAGGGCGGCAGCTTCTCGATCAGCAACCTCGGCATGTTCGGCATCGACCAGTTCGACGCCATCATCAACCCGCCGCAGGGGGCGATCCTGGCGGTAGGCGCGGGCAGCCGTCAGCCGATCGAAATCGGCAATGCGCTCGCCTTCGCCACCATCGTCCAGCTCTCCCTCTCCTGCGACCACCGCGCGATCGACGGTGCGGTGGGCGCGGACTTCATGCGGACGCTCAAGGGCTTGATCGAGGAACCGACGCTGCTGGTGGGATAGCTGCCAAAAAACACCGTTCGGGCTGAGCCTGTCGAATTTTCTCCTTTCGACAGGCTCATAACATATTGGCCTGTAATTCCTTTTCCTCGTCATTGCGAGCGCAGCGAAGCAATCCATTCTGGTGCCCATGGATT
>NZ_JAZDXA010000117.1:0-533 GCF_040170545.1 Sphingobium sp. MK2 | reverse complement strand
ATTTCCGCCCGCGACATCCTGATCGATACGCTGCGCGTGCAGATTGCGCGCCTCAAGCGGATGCAGTTCGGCAAGTCGTCCGAGAAGCTCGATACCCAGATCGCTCAGCTTGAGCTGGCGCTCGAAGAACTCGAAGGCGAGGCCATTGTCGCCGACGCGCGTCGAGGCGATCCGGCAGCCGTCGATCGGCCGTCCCCGGTTCGGGCGCTGCCCGCCCACCTGCCGCGCGAGGAGCAGCGGATCGAGCCTGAGCAGGGTAACTGCACCTGTCCCGACTGCGGCGGCGCGCTGCGGCCGCTGGGGCAGGATAGTGACGAGATGCTCGATGCCGTGCCGGTGCAGTGGCGCGTCGTTCGGACCATCCGCCCCAAATATAGCTGCCGGGCCTGCGAGAAGATCGTGCAGGCACCCGCGCCGGTGAAGGCGATAGCGCGGGGCAAGGCAACCTTCGGCACCCTGGCCCATGTCGTCGTCTCCAAGTTCGACCATCATCTGCCGCTGTACCGCCAGGCCGAGATCATGGCCGCGCAGGG
>NZ_JAZDXA010000116.1:0-542 GCF_040170545.1 Sphingobium sp. MK2 | reverse complement strand
AGTGGTAACACTCGCGCCGGTGCATGCATCTCATTGAATCACAATGCCTTTTCCAAAAGCACTGTTCAAGTTGGGTCAAGGGATTGGGTGAAATTCGAGATTGAAGAAGCTGAAAAGGCTTTTGTTACGCAGAAGCTCTCGGGAGCGTTAGCGTATATCATCGATCCAGACCTGTCGGTGGACGCTTTACCAGTTTGGATGAAGAGCGCATTAATAACGAAACAAGCATCTCCGGCACTTGTGGCTTCCGATATCAGGCGCGCAATTAATACTAAAATTTCTGAAACAAGGCCGAAACATTTTATTGGAAGAACGTCGGAGGTTGATCAGACAATAGATCTGATAACTTCTTTTACATCACCAGACTATCGCCCTCCGATTGTTCTTTACGGCCTTCCTGGTATTGGTCGCCGATCGTTATTGGAGTCGGTTGCGCGAGATGGACTTTCTCTAAAGCGTACGCACTTAACCCGGCTTATTCATCAGGGGGTGCCTGAAGGGTTGGCAGGAGTAGCGTAAGGTTCTGTTCTGAAGTAGGAAAT
>NZ_JAZDXA010000115.1:0-744 GCF_040170545.1 Sphingobium sp. MK2 | reverse complement strand
AAATTTGTTGGTTGTCTTGCTCATAACGGATGCTCCTTCTCACAAGTTGGAGCCTCCTGGAAACCCGGGGCGCTTCAAACTGTGGTCGAAAGTAGCGCATGCCCCATCCATTTCTGGATGATGTTGGGGGGAACGCTATTGACGGCGGCTCGAATACCGAAGCCGTGGCGAAGCCCTCGGCAACAGGCCATAGGTCCTGTCACTTGCTCCTCATCAAAAAGCGCCTTCACATGTCGCCACGCCGTTACTCGGTGCATCCGCCAAATCCGCGAGCCGGATGGCGTCGGCAGCGCCAACACCATCCGGCATAGGTCTGGCGGTATAGGTACGCAACGAAAGGACAATCGACGGCGCTTGAGCGTGCGGATGGTGACGGTGTTCGCTTCCTCGTCGAAATGCTCGACCCTCAACGCCAAGGCTTCAGAGATGCGGCATCCTGAAAAAACGAGGAAAAGCACCAGCGCGCGGATGTCTGGACGACACCTATCTGCCGCTATCAATAGGCGGCGACGCTCGCGTTGATTCGCGTACTTTCTGCGGCCTGCATCGTCAAAGACTTGCCACTGCCTGTATGGCTGAAACTCCACGTAACCCTCTCATGCAACATTATGGGCAATAGGGTTGCGCAAATAAATTTTCGATTGGGTGCGATGAGTTAGAGCGAAAACTAAGTGCCTGATTCAGAAGTTTCTCAAGCGAAGCAATATCTTGCGGTTCTGCGCGTGAGCATGCGGATTGAAGCGA
>NZ_JAZDXA010000114.1:0-793 GCF_040170545.1 Sphingobium sp. MK2 | reverse complement strand
GCGGATGCTGAGGGCACGTCACCGTTACATGGCGGATCAGCCCGTCGATATCAGGGGTATCACTGGATGGTTGGCTCGCCGAACACGGTGGGCCACTCGCCAAAGGCGAGGTTGGTGGTGATGATGACACTGGTCTGCTCATAGAGTTTGCTGATCAGGTGGAACAGCAACTGGCCGCCCGATCGGGCGAACGGCAGATAGCCCAGTTCGTCGAGTACGATCAGATCGAGACGGGATAGCTGGGCGGCGAGAGCGCCACTCTTGCCGATCCTGGCCTCCTCTTCGAGGCGGGCCACCAGATCGACCGTGTTGAAGTAGCGGCCCCGGGCACCGGAGCGCACAACATTGACGGTGATGGCGATGGCCAGATGGCTCTTTCCTGTGCCTGTGCCGCCGACCAAGACGATCTTGCGCCGTGCGGGCAGGAACGTGCCGCTGTGCAATGAACGCACCAGCCCCTCGTTGATCGGGGTACCCTCGAACCGGAAGTCGTCGATGTCCTTCACGACTGGCAGCCTGGCAGCGGCCATCCGGTATCGGATCGACGCGGCATGACGATGCGTCGCCTCCGCTCGCAGGAGGTCGGTCAGTATCTCCATGGTGGTGCGCTGGCGCTGAAGGCCGGTGGTGACGGCATCGTCGAACGCGCCCGCCATGCCCTTGAGGCCAAGGCCGTGCCTTGCCTCGATCATGTCATGCCGCTGCATCGAAGGTCCTGTTGATGGCGGAGTAAAATGCCCCGGAACGGACATTTGAAAATTCCCCACTTCTTCTGATTGGCCCTTGTCCGGGG